>DASVAI010000043.1:0-6964 GCA_036376445.1 Acidobacteriaceae bacterium | reverse complement strand
GACGGAGCCTGGCTCACCCCGGTCCACCGTAGCGATGGCGACGATAGCTGCCGTGGAGCCGACCAGCGCATTCGGGCCGTGCTTGAGCTCGCCCGAAGGATAGCCTTCTGCCTGCAGATAGGCTGACTCCTTGAGCTTGAGTGCGCCCTCGCGCGCGATCGCGTAGTGAATGCCGCGGCCGAGGTAGAGATAGGTCTCGACGTTCGCCAGCGCGGTTGCGATTTCGGACATCTGGCGCTCCCAGCCATCGAGCTGCTGTGCAATGAGCGACGGCAGAGCGGCGAGTTCCGTGAAGTGCGCGGCCAATGTGCCGGAGGAGAGCGTGTGCAGTGCCACGCCCGAGCCGAGCGAGATGAGGTTGAGCACCAGGAGCTGCGCAGTGAAGCTTTTGGTGGCAGGCACGGCCAGTTCCCTGCCCGCCCATGTGGGAAGGCTGATCTCCGCCTCGCGGGCCATGGTGGAGTTCTCGACATTCGTCACTGCGATGGTGCCGTGGCGACGGCGATTGGCCTCGCGCAGCGCGGCGAGCGTATCGGCAGTCTCGCCGGATTGCGAGACCACGATGATTCCGGGATTGGTGAGCGTGTTGATCTCGCGATAGACATATTCGCTGGCGTATTCGACATCGACCGGCATGCCGCTGACGTCTTCAATCATGATTTCGCCGGCGAGCGAGGCATGGCGGCTGGAGCCGGAGGCAGAGAAGACGACTTGGTGATGGTCCCGGAACCATTGGTAGACGGGCACGAAGGAAGCCTCGTCAAGCGCGCTGTTGCGGACGTAATGGCCAAGCGCCGCCGTCAGGGAAGCCGGCTGCTCGTAAATCTCGCGCAGCATATGGTGCGGGAATTGGCGTTGTGAAGTGCTGGTGGACATGATCCTTCTCGTTTCCTGGGAAATCTTCAATAGGGGGCCGCGCCGTTGTACACCTGGAACTCGCGAATCTGCGCCGATCCATTGCTGTTAAGCAGCGTGAGGCGAACCGCAGTTGCAGTGACGGCGGGAAAGACATCGATCTTCTTGTGGCCGACGGCCTGCGCGTGGGCAATTTCGCGCCAGCGGCCGTTCTCTTCTGCTTCGATGCGGTATTCGGTGATGTGCTGGCCATCGTTGAGACGCTCCATGGTCACGGTGCGATCGAAGGTGGCTGGTTGCGTGAAGTTTACCGTGAGAATCGGCGGAGCATTGCTGCCGTTGGAGGATGCAGAGGCCTGCCAGTACGTGTCCAAATCGCCGTCGAAAGCCGCCTTTGTACCGACCGAAAACCCGCGGTTCAGCGCCAGATTCTTGCCGTAGATCTGGTGGAGACGAGCGCCGAACTCTTTGAGGCGGGCAACATCGGCGGCGGGCAGCAGGCCAGTGTTGTCCGGCGCCAGGCCGAGCATGAGCTGCGCCCCCCGGCCTACGGTCTGGTCATATTCCTTGACGAGCTCTTCCACGGATTTGAGGCTGGCCTCATCGTTCGGATGCCAAAACCAGTGATCGGTGTGGAGCGGCGTGTCGGCTTCGACGGGACGCCAGCGCAGGTAGCCGGTGCGATCGACGACACTCCAGTTCTCGAAATCGACCTTGCCGCTCTCCGTGCCGACCCAGCGGATATCGGCGTATTTGAAGAGCCCAACATCTGCGAAGACCAGCGCGTTCGGCTGATAGGTACGCAGAGTGTTCACGATGGAGTCGAAATCGTATGTGTGTCCTGCGCTGCCCGCGCCGTCAAGCCAGAACTCCGTCAGCTCGCCGTAGTGGGAGGAGAGTTCCTCAAGCATCGCGAGATAGAACTTGTCGTATGCGGCGGCCTCCTTGTAGCGCGGATCGTGGCGGTCCCACGGCGAGAGATACACGCCGAAGCGCAGACCATGTGAGCGCGCGCTGTCGGAAGCCATGCGGACGAGGTCCCCTTTGCCGTTGAGCCACGGGCTCGACTTCACGCTGTAGTCGGTTTGCGCGGTGGGATAGAGCGCGAACCCGTCATGGTGCTTTGCGACAAGCACAACGTAGCGAATTCCGGCGGATTTGGCGGCTTCGATCCACTGATCGGTATCGACGTGCTGCGGGTTGAAGATGCTGGGCAATGCAGTGCCGTCGCCCCATTCGCGATTGAGAAAGGTGTTGGTGCCGAAGTGGATGATGGCGCCCATCTCCATGTCCTGCCAGGCGACCTGCTGCGGTGTTGGCTTCATGTCGGCGAAGTTCTGCGCCAACGCGGAGGACGCGGCGAACAGCGTCAGGCAGGCGAGCAGGTGTTTCATCCGTCTCCTTTCAGCGCCAGTGGATGCGATATGCATACGCATATTGGCCGATGGGCTCGGCTGGAACGTGAACGTGCAAGCCATCCGGCTGCTGCTGGAATGTGAGCGGTTGGGAGGTCCCGAGCAGTTCGACTGACGCGACCGCGCGTGTACCGACGCCCGAGGCGAGCGAGTGAATCACTGCCTCGTCATCTTTTGGCCAGGCGAGTTCGATGGCGTAGAGCGCGTCGCCTTTGGTTGTGAAGCGGAAGTCTTCGGCGGTGTAGGGTTTCGTCTCGCTATCGTGGAACTGGCCTGCTTCGATCTGCGTGGGACCTTCGCCGTACAGACGCCACGGGCGGGTGTCGTAGATCGACTCGCCGTTCACCTTCAGCCATGCACCGACTGCGAGCAGCGTCTTTGCCGCGCCATCCGGAATGGTGCCGTCTGGCTTCGGCCCGACGTTCATCAGCAGATTGCCATTCTTGCTGACGACATCCACGAGCTGATGAATGACTACTTCAGGAGTCTTGTAGGTGTCGCCTTCGACATAGCCCCACGATGCATTCGAGAGCGAGGTGTCTGTCTGCCAGGGCTGAGAGCGGATGCCGGCGAGTGCGCCGCGTTCTACGTCGAGCGTGGCGGAGCCATCGGCCATCGCGCTGAGCTTGTAAAAGAGCGCGACCGGCTGATGCTGTTCGGCAGCCTGGTTGTAGTAGTAAGTCGCAAAGCGTGCGAGGTGGGTGCGGAAATCGGGCTGCCCTACCCACCAGTCGAAATAGATCAGGTCAGGATGATAGCGCTGGACGATCTCGGCGGTGCGCGCAAGCCAATCATCCATGAAGGCCGGCGAGACATAGGTGAAGTCGTGACTCAGCAGATCGCTGTTCTCTCCATCGAGCAGGCGAAGCTGGGCCGGGCCGTAGAAGGCGGCGTACTTCGGATCGTTTACATCCGAGGCAAGGTGGCGGCCGCCGTCGAAGAACCAGTCATGCTCTGCGCGGTGGGAGGACGCGCCGAGGTGCATGCCTTCTGCGCGAACAGACTTCGCAAGCTCTCCGAGCACATCGCGCTTCGGGCCCATCTTGCCGGCGCACCAGTCGGTGAGATTCGACTCGTACATCGGAAAGCCGTCGTGATGCTCGGCGACCGGGATCACGTAGCGGGCGCCGGCATTGTGAAAGAGCTTTGCCCATGTATCGGGATCGAAGTGCTCGGCAGTGAACTTCGGGATCAGGTCCTTGTACCCGAACTTCGCCTGCGGCCCATAAGTGGCGACGTGGTGCGCAAAGTCCGGCATACCCTGCTGATACATGTTGCGCGAGTACCACTCACTGCCGAAGCCTGCCACCGAGTAAACGCCCCAGTGGATGAAGATGCCGAACTTGGCATCGCGAAACCACTCCGGCGCCTTGTATGCGCGCAGGCTCTGCCAGTCATCGCGGAACGGTCCGGCCGCGACGGTCTTGTCAACCTCCGCCAGAATACCTTTGCGCGCGGCGTCGTATTTGCTGTTTGCGGCGATCCACTGCGCATCGATCTGCCCCGGCGTCAGCTTGCCGGCAGTGGGCGCAGTGGGATCGCTGGATTGCGCTGCAGCGCACAACGAGACGAAGATGAGCGCAGTCATCACCAGCGGAAAATTCCGTTTCATCCTGCTCCTTGAAAACGCTGGAGTATGCTCAACGCGTTAGAGTCAGCGGGCTGGTCCCGCCATCAATTCCAGAATGTCCATATTAAGCTGGAACGATCAATTTACAAGTGTGACCGGCGGGATTTCGGTCATGAACGGACGTCAGAAAAGAGGCTCATGCGGCGCTGGTCGACGATGTTTGCGGTTGTCATGTCTTTCGTTCTTCAATGCCAGGGTCAAAGCACGGTGGTGGGCGGATGGCAATTTCGGCTGGCGGCCTCGAATCCTGACGCCGCAGCGCATGCTGACGCGCAGCAGTGGCATCCTGCATCAGTTCCCTCGACAGTGCAGACTGATCTGCTACGCAACAACATGATTGTCGATCCGTTTACCGGCGCGCATGAGGCGCAGCTACAGTGGATCGGGCTGAGCGACTGGGAGTACCGGACGACACTCAACGTGGATGCGGCGACGCTCCAGCATGAGCAAGTAGAGCTGGTGTTTGATGGCCTGGACACCTACGCCGCCGTGCGGCTGAACGGGCAGCAGATTCTCCAAGCAGACAATATGTTCCGCCGCTGGCGCGTGCCGGTCAAGCCGCTGCTGCACAGCGGCCCGAATGAGCTGACGGTGAGCTTTGCATCGCCAATCCGGCGGTTGCTGCCCGCCACGCTGAAGCGCGCCTACCAGTTGCCCGGTGAGTTTGACTCCGCATTCGGCGATGAGCCGAAGGGCGTGCAGACGGCGAACTACATCCGCAAGGCTGCCTATCAATACGGATGGGATTGGGGGCCCCGCTATGTGACCGAGGGGATCTGGCAGCCGGTCCGATTGGAGACATGGGACGCGGCGCGGCTGGATGCGTTGCACGTGATGCAGAACTCTGTCACGGCGGATGCGGCGGCGCTGGATTTGCAGTTGAAGGTAGCGGCGTCTGCTGCGGGTAAAGCAACTATATCCGTGACGTATACGACGCCGAAGGGCGAGCATGTGTCGCTTCCTGAGATATCGGCACAGCTTGTGCCAGGCGATAACACAGTGCATGTGCCGGTGGCGATCGCGCATCCGGCGCGCTGGTGGCCGGTGGGATATGGGGCGCAGAATCTGTATAAATTTTCGGCGAAAGTGAAGGTCGGCAAAGAGACGCTGACTGCGGAACGCACGACGGGGCTGCGCAGTGTGCGGCTGCTTCGCGACAAGGATCAGCGGGGCAAGAGCTTTGGTTTTGAAGTGAACCGAGTTCCGATCTTTGCGAAGGGCGCGGACGTGATTCCGTTCGACAGCTTTCCCGATCGCGTAACGCCGGAGAAGCACCACCAGGTTCTGGAATCCGCTCGCGACTCCAACATGAACATGGTGCGACTGTGGGGCGGCGGCTACTACGAGAGCGACGACTTCTATGACGAGTGCGATCGGCTTGGTCTGATGGTGTGGCAGGATTTCATGTTCGGCGGTGCGATTCCGCCGTACGATCCGGAGTTCCGCGCCGACGTGGAGCAGGAGGCCATCGAGCAAGTAGACCGGCTGCGCGATCATCCCAGCCTGGTGCTGTGGTGCGGTAACAACGAGGTGGAGACCGGATGGGAGGCGTGGCCGGACCGCGTCAGCCTGAAGGAAAACATCTCGCCGAATGAGCGCACGCGGATCGAGACCGGTATGTCGCTCCTTTTCGACGACATTCTGAAACGCACCGTTGCGGTGCACGATCCGGAAGTTCCCTACTGGCCGAGCACGCCCAGCGCAGACCACGAAACCGAAGCGAACAGCAACGACAATGGCGACGTGCACTCGTGGAATGTGTGGTCGGGATCGGCGCCGATCGAGGACTACCTGAAGGACACGCCGCGCTTCGTCTCTGAATACGGATTCCAGTCCATGCCGGAGATGCGGACCGTCCGCGCCTTCGCCACGCCCGAGGAGCAGACGGTGAACTCGGCAGTGATGCGTGCACACCAGAAATTCGCGCAGGGCAATGGCAATGACCGGCTGCTGTTTTATCTGCGGCGCTACTATGGGGAGCCAAAGGACTTCGCTGCGTTCGTCTACCTGAGCCAGGCAATGCAGGCGCAGGCGATTGAGCTTGAGGCCGAGCATCTGCGCGCCAGCCGGCCGCGCTCCATGGGCACGCTCTATTGGCAGCTCAACGATTGCTGGCCGGCAGCTTCGTGGGCCAGCATTGATTCGTTTGGCCGTTGGAAGGCGCTCCAATATCACGCGCGCCGTTTCTACAACGATCTCCTGATCGCCCCGATACGGCGAGACGGCACAACGGATGTCTATGCCGTGAGCGACCGCACCACTCCGGTGCAGGCCAGCGTGCATATGCAGGTGATGAGCTTTGACGGACGTGTGCTATCGGAGACGACGACGCCGGTCACGATGGCGCCGCTCTCCAGCACGCATGTGAACACCGCAACCGACGATGCACTGCTGAAGGGCGCTGATCCAACGACAACGCTGGCGGTCTACACCATGGAGGTGGACGGCAAGCCTGTCTCTCGGCAGATTATGTACTTCAGCGTTGCGCGCGTTTTGAAGCTGCCGAAAGCAAACGTCACCGCGCACGTCACAAAAGGCGCGCAGGGACTGGAGCTGACCCTACACGCCGACACGCTGGCGCGGGATGTATGGATCTCGTTTGGCGAGCAGGACGTAACGCCGGCGGACAACGCGTTCACACTGCTGCCGGGCGAGACGCGGACCATCGCGCTGAAGAGCACGGCTGATGCCGCGACGCTGGAAGGCGCGCTACATATTGAGACACTGGATGCGGCCACGCTCCCGACGATGGCGGGAGCGGGAGAGTGACGATGCATGCGCGACTGGCCGTCTCTGCTCTGCTGGGTTTGGTATTCGTGGTCGCTTGCGCTGATGCGCAGACCGCACCAGTGCACAAGACGAAGTGGGCCATCGCAGTGCATGGGGGCGCGGGCGAAGAGGAGTGGCAGCACATGGATGAGGCGACGGCGTCAGCGTATCACGCCTCTCTCGAGCACGCGCTGGCGGCAGGCGCCGCAGTGCTCAGCAAGGGCGGCCGCTCGGTCGACGCGGTGCAGGCGGCGATCGTGGTGATGGAGGACGATCCGCTGTTCAATGCCGGGCG
>DASVAI010000038.1:0-18386 GCA_036376445.1 Acidobacteriaceae bacterium | reverse complement strand
GCCCGCCGCACGCGACTTCCCATCGCACTGCAGATCGCGATCTACACCGTAGAGCGTGTGTTCGATGCCTGCTCCATGGCGACCATCGTCTCTCTCGGCCTCCTGTTGGCCCCGGATCGCGCAAGCATTCCTCACCGCGATCAGGTCGTCGCGGGTGCGAGGAGTCTCCTATTTCTCGCCGCGATGCTCATCGTTTTTGCGATCTCGGTGCGGCTCTCCGGTAACAGTATCGCGAACGCGATCGAGCGCAGTCTGCCGGCCAAGCTCGGCAGCGCCATCGCTTCTAAAGTTCGCAGCTTCCGCGAAGGGCTGCTTGCCGTTTCGTCGGTAGGCACTCTCTTGCAGGCAATCGCGCTGACTCTGCTGATGTGGGCCATGATCTCCGGCGCCTATCTGGCAACCGTGCGCGCCTTTGCCAGCTCCCCTTCGCTCGCTTCGGTGACTATGGGCCGCACCGTAGTTCTGATGGCAGCCAGCATGGTCGGATCGGCCTTCCCTGTTCCAGTCGCGGCCTGGTTCACCCAGGTGATCGCCCTGCAGATCACTCTCTCCCAGCTCTTCCGCGTCTCGCCGGAGATTGCGCTCGCCTGCGGCACCGGCATCACCTTCGTGACCTTCCTCTGCATCATTCCCGCCGGGCTTATATGGTCACGCTTCGAGCACATCTCGCTGCGTCAGGTCTCCGAACAGTCCGAGCACGATGCCGAGCAGCTCTCCAGCAGCGCTCGTGCATAGAGCAGATTTCCTATCGATATAGACCAGCAGCGTACAAGCTGGCGCGGGTTTTCCCTCAAGAAAAGCCGCACCTCACCATTCTCGGTGGGGAATGCAATAGGAAATCTGCTCCATCCAAGCTGCTATCGTAGAAAGTGACTATGAAGTGTCCGTACTGCGGCTTTGCGCAGGACCGCGTGGTGGATTCGCGCGAGAGCAAGGAAGCCGATTCCATCCGAAGACGCCGCGAGTGCGAGCGCTGCGAGAAGCGCTTTACCACCTATGAACGGATCGATGAGATTCCCTACATGGTGGTCAAGAAAGATGGCCGACGTGAGCGCTTCGAGCGCCATAAAGTTCTGAGCGGTCTCCTCCTCGCCTGCCGCAAGCGCCCCTTCACTCCCGATACGCTAGAAAAGATCGTAGACGACACAGAGACCTTCCTCATCGACTCGCCCGAGCGCGAGCGCACCACCAGCGAAATCGGCGAGCTGATCATGAATCGCCTCAAGGCCATCGACACCGTTGCCTACATTCGTTTCGCCAGCGTCTACCGCGACTTCACCGACGTCCGCGAATTCAAGGAAGAGCTGGAACGGCTGCTGACCACGAAAGAGCAAACGGCCAAGCGCCGCACTCCTGAGCCGCCGGAGCGCAAACCGCAGCGCCGCCAGCCCTAACCCAAGATCCACTGCACGAGGAAATCACGCAGATATGCCCAAGCAACACACCATTACCTTGATCCCCGGAGACGGCATCGGCCCCGAAGTGACCAATGCCGTCGTCCGCATCCTCGAAGGCGCAGGCGCAGCCACCGGCGCCAGCTTTCAATGGGAAAGCTATGCCGTAGGCGCAGAAGCGTTCGAGCGCTACAAGGAATACATCCCGCGCGAGCTCTACCAGTCGATCGAAAAGAACCGCGTCGCGCTGAAGGGCCCCGTCACCACGCCAATTGGCGGGGGCTTCGCTTCCATCAACGTCACGCTGCGCAAGCAGTTCGAGCTTTACGCGAATTTCCGGCCGATCCGCAATCTTCCCGGCACGGAGACGCGCTATCCCGGCGTCGACCTGGTCATCGTCCGCGAGAACACTGAAGACCTTTATGTCGGCCTCGAGCACGAAGTCGTTCCCGGCGTTGTCGAGTCGCTGAAGATCGTCACCGAAAAAGCCTCCACGCGCATCGCGAAGTTCGCCTTTGAATACGCCCGCAAGCACAGCCGCAAGAAGGTACACGCGATTCATAAAGCCAACATCATGAAGATGTCCGACGGCCTCTTCCTGCGCTGCGTGCGCGAGGTCGCAAAGGACTTCCCCGAGGTCACCTATGCCGAACACATCGTGGACAACACCTGCATGCAGCTCGTCATGAATCCCTACCAGTACGACATGCTGGTGCTGCCCAACCTTTACGGCGATATCGTGAGCGATCTCTGCGCCGCTTTCGTCGGCGGTCTTGGCCTCGTCCCCAGCGCAAACCTCGGCGAAAGCTGCGCAATCTTCGAAGCAGTGCACGGCTCCGCGCCGGACATCGCAGGGCAGGACAAGGCCAATCCGACCGCGCTGCTGCAGTCCGCCATCCTGATGCTGCACCACATCGACGAAGCACCCGCTGCCAACAAAATCCAGGCGGCGCTTGACAAGGTATACGCAGAAAAGATCGCGCTGACCCGCGACGTAGGCGGGAGCGCGGGCACACAGGACTTCGCCAACGCCATTCTCGCCAATCTCTAGCTCATCGCAGAAAGGACTCCATGCTTCGGACTCGATCGCTCCCCCTGCTGCTCTGCGCGGCCGTGCTCATCGCGGGCGGCTGCAAGCGTTCTGAGACAGGCGCGAGCACCGGCATCTCGCCCGCCGCGCATCCGTTCACCCAGATCGACCCCGCAACCGCAGGCAGCATCGAAGGCACGGTGCATCTCGTCGGCAAGGCTCCGGAGCGTATCGAGATCGACATGGCACAGGACCCCGCCTGCGCGATGAGCCCGTACGGCAAGAACCTCACCGAAGGCATTGTGACCAATGGCGGCAAGCTCGCGAATGTCTACATCTATGTGAAGGATGGGCTGGGCGACAAAGTCTACCCGGCGCCCACCGCACCCGCGGTACTCGACCAGAAAGGCTGCCGCTACACGCCGCACGTGCTCGCGGCAATGGTCGGCCAGCCGGTGGAGTTTCGCAACTCCGACCCCACCATGCACAACGTGCACATGCAGCCGACCGTCGCCGGCAACCAGCAGGTCGACATCTCGCAGCCGCCCAACGGCGGCACCATGCGCCACACCTTTGCAAAACCGGAGCTGATGTTGCCCGTGCGTTGCAACAATCACCCGTGGATGCAAGCCTTCCTCAACATCGCGCCGAACCCGTTCTTCGCGGTCACCGGGGAAGACGGCCACTTCGTCATCCACGGCCTGCCGCCCGGCACATACACGCTCGTCGCCGTGCAGGAACAATTGGGCCAGCAGCAGGCAAACGTTACAGTCGCGACGCATGCCACCGCGACCGCGGACTTCAGCTTCAAGACGAAATAACGGAACGGAGAGTAGGGATCAGGGCATAGGCGTGAGACCGCGATTAGGTTTCTATTCCCTATCTTCCTGTTCCCTATTCCCTGCCTCTTTCGCGATAAAATAAAGAATCCTGACAAAACACCGAAGAGGCCAATGGCAGAGAGACTGAGGGTTGGCATACTCGGCGCTACCGGAACTGTCGGTCAGCGCTTCATCCAGTTGCTCAACGAGCACCCGTTCTTCGAGGTGGCGTGGCTCGCGGCGAGCGATCGCTCTGCCGGCCGCCGCTACGAGGACGCGGTTCGCTGGAAGCTCGAAACCCCGATACCCGCCCCCGTGCGTGCGCTGCCGCTTTCGCCCGCTACACCGGAGGAAGCACCGTCCGTCATCTTCGCCGCGCTCGATACTGACATCGCCCGCGAGCTCGAGCCGCAATTCGCCGCCGCCGGCTGCGCCGTCATCTCCAATTCCAGCGCCTTCCGCATGCAGGGCGACGTCCCCCTTGTCATCCCGGAAGTGAATGCCTCGCATCTCGCGCTGCTCGATCAGCAAATCTGGCGCAAGCGCTTCGGCGGCTACATCGTCACCAATCCCAACTGCTCCGCCATCGGCCTGGTGCTCGCGCTCAAGCCGCTCGCAGATCGCTTCGGGCTCGACAGTGTCTTCGTCAGCACCATGCAGGCGGTCAGCGGCGCCGGCTATCCCGGCGTGCCGTCGCTGGACATCCTCGGCAACGTCGTTCCCTTCATCAAGAGCGAAGAAGAGAAGATGGAAGCCGAAACTATGAAGCTGCTCGGCACGCTGGATGGCGGAAGTGTTCGCCCTTACCCGGTTCGCATGAGCGCGCACTGCAATCGCGTCCCGGTAGAGGATGGCCACACCGAGAGCGTCTCCATCCAGCTACGCACGCCGGCCGCGCGCGAAGAGATTCTCGCGGCATGGAGCGAGTTTCATCCGCTGCGCGAGCACCAGCTTCCTACCGCGCCGGCGCAGCCCGTCGAGTTCCTTACGGCGGACGATCGCCCGCAGCCGCGTCTCGATCGCATGCGCGGCGCCGGCATGGCCGCCACTGTGGGCCGCCTGCGCCCCTGCCGCCTTCTCGACTGGAAGTTCACCGTCCTGTCGCACAACACCATCCGCGGCGCGGCCGGCGCAGCGCTGCTCAATGCGGAGCTGCTGATGCAACTCGGCAAACTCAACTCGACGGCGGCCCTCCCCGCATGAAGCTCGTCGTCATGAAGTTCGGCGGCACATCCGTAGAGGACGCCGCCGCCATCCGCCGCACTGCCGATATCGTCGCCGGCCGCCTCGCGCGCGGCTTGCAGCCGGTCGTCATCGTCAGCGCGATGGCCCGCGTCACCGATCAATTGCTCAACGCCGCAGCCGCAGCAGGACGCGGCGAGAAGGCCACAGCCCTCAAGGCGAGCAGCAGCCTACGCGAGCGCCATCACCACGCCGCCGCGGAGCTGATCGATTCCGCGGAGCTTCCGCAGATCACCGCCTTTCTCAACGAGCACTTCGACGCGCTCGACGAACTGCTCCGTGGGCTCGCCGCCGTGGGCGAAGTCACGCCGCGCACCATCGACATCGTCGCCTCCTACGGCGAGCGACTCTCAAGCCGCATCGTCACCGCCGCATTCAACAAACACGGCGTTCCCGCCGCGCACGTCGATGCCCGCGACTGCATCATCACCGACGGTCAGCACACCAAGGCCATCCCGCAGGACGAGCTCATCGCCGACCGCCTGCGCAGGCATGTGCTCCCGGTTGCGCATTCTGGCCGCGTTGCCGTGCTCGGCGGCTTCATCGGTTCCACTCCGGAAGGCGTCATCACCACCCTCGGCCGCGGAGGTTCGGACTTCACGGCGGCGCTCATCGGTGGCGGCCTGCACGCGGACTCGATCGAGATCTGGACTGACGTCAACGGCATCATGACCACCGACCCGCGCATCTGTCCCGATGCGCTGCGCGTGCGCACTATCAGCTTCGAGGAGGCCGCCGAACTCGCCTACTTCGGCGCCAAGGTCCTGCATCCGGCCACCATCCTGCCCGCGGTCGAAAAGAACATCCCCGTGCTGGTTCTCAACTCGCGCGACGCGCAGAACGAAGGCACGCGCATCACCGCGCTCGCGCCCCACTGTCGCAGCCCCTTTAAGTCAATCGCCGCCAAGAAGAGGCTCACCATCATCGACATCGTCGCCAACCGCATGCTGATGTCGCACGGCTATCTCAAAGCCGTCTTCGAGGTCTTCGATCGCCACAAGTGTTCGGTCGACATGGTCTCCACCTCGGAAGTCAGCGTCTCACTCACCGTGGACTCGAACGAGCGCCTGCCGGACATCGCCGCAGACCTCCGCAAGTTCGCCGATGTAAAGTACGAAGGACGGAAGGCGCTGATCTGCATGGTGGGTGAAAATATCCGCGGCCAGAACGGCATCGCCGCGCAGGTCTTCGGCGCGCTTACTCACATCAACCTGCGCATGATCTCGCAGGGCGCATCGGAGATCAATATGAGCTTCATGATCGAAGAGGACGACGTCGAGGAAGCAATCCGCTCGCTGCACTCCGTCTTCTTCGCCGATCCTGATCCATCGATCTTCGATCTCGAAGCGCGCGCCATCGCACAGGCGGCGGGAGGAAAGCCATGATCTTCCTGATCCTCGGCCGGGGCAAGACCGGATCGATCGTTGCCGATGTCGCACACGAGCGCGGCCACGGAGTCCGCGTGATCGGCGAAGAAGAGAACCGCAACGCCTCCGCGCTCACTCCGCCGCTGCTCACGCAGGTGGATGCCGTCATCGACTTCACCACCGCCCAGGCCGTCGTCCCCAATCTGCGCGCCTGCCTCTCCGCAGGGGCAAAGGTGGTCGTCGGCACCACCGGCTGGTACGACCAGCTCAAGGACATGCAGGCCCTGTGCACGCGCCGCAACGCCGCGCTGCTCTACGGCACTAACTTCTCCGTCGGCGTGCAGGTGATGCTGCGCCTGGTGCGCGAGCTCGCCATCGGAACAAAGGGCTACGAGCTCTCTATCTCCGAAACGCATCACGCGAGCAAGAAGGATGCGCCCTCCGGCACTGCGCTCACTCTCCAGGAGACCGTGCGCGCCGCCGCTCCGGACCTCGATGCCGCAATCACCTCGCAGCGCGAGGGCGACGTCGCCGGCATCCACGAGCTGCAGGCCCGCTCTGACAATGACATGATCACCATCCGCCATGAGGCCTTCTCCCGCCGGGGCTTCGCCGAAGGCGCAGTGCGCGCCGCCGAGTGGCTCTCCACCCGCACCGGCTGCTACGACTTCACCGAGATCTACACACAGCTCTAACCGCCGCACCGCACTTTCACACCACAGCCGCGCTGCGATATGCTCGCCTCGGTATGGAGCTACACGGCTGCGGCACTGCCCTCGTCACGCCTTTTCACCCCGATACGACGATCGATGTGCCAGCACTCGCCGCGCTCGTCGAGTGGCAGATCGCCAGCGGCATTCAGTTCCTCGTGGCTTGCGGCACCACGGCGGAAACGCCAACTCTCAGCGATGGCGAAGCGCTGGACGTGGTCCGTATCGTCGTGCGCGTCGCGGCGGGCCGCGTTCCTGTTGTCGCCGGCTGCACTCACAACGCCACCCGCGAAGCTGTCGAGCGCGCGAAAGCCATGGCAGCGGTACGCGGCGTCAACGCAATCCTCACTGCCAACCCCTACTACAACAAGCCCACCCAGGAAGGCCAGTTCCAGCACTTCCAGGCCATCGCGCAATCCGTGCCGCTGCCGGTCGTGATCTACAACATCCCCGGCCGCACCGCCTCCAATCTGGAGCCGGCCACGCTCGTGCGCCTCGCCCAGGCTTGTCCCAATCTTTGCGCGGTCAAAGAATCCAGCGGCAACCTGCAGCAGATCACTGAGCTCATCCACGCGCTGGACGGAAAGAACGTGCAGGTCCTCGCCGGCGACGACAACATCGCGCTCGCCGCCATTGCAGTTGGCGCTGCCGGCCTTGTCTCCGTTGCATCCAACGAGATCCCTGCCGAAATGCAGCAGATGATCGGCGCCGCGCTTGCCAACGACTGGCCGAAAGCGCGCTCGCTGCAACGCAAATATTATCCGCTGCTGCTCGCAAATTTCTGGGAGACCAGCCCCGGCCCGGTCAAGCACATCATGGCTCGCATGGGATGCATCTCGCCCGTCTGGCGCCTGCCAATGGTGCCGCCCTCTGCGACTGTAGCGTCGCGCCTCGATGCGCTCATCGCTTCCCTGCAGCTCAACACCGTTTCAAAATAATCGCGCCATTACACTGAAACCATCCATGCCCGAACCATCTGTCCTCCAGCAGGAGATCGAACGCCATGTTGCAGCCGGTGCGGCTGCCATCCAGGATCCCGCGGCTCTCGCAGCATTCCTCCAATTACGCGACGCGCTGAACACCGGCACATTGCGTGCCGCCGAGCCCGACCCTGGCGCTCCTTTCGGATGGCGCGTGAACTCCTGGGTCAAGCGCGGTATCCTGCTCGGCTTTCGCATCGGCCAGCTCACCGCGCTCGGCAATCACGATCTCTCGTTCGTCGATAAGGGCACATTCCCTGCCCGCACCTTCCGGCCGGAAGAAGGCATCCGCGTGGTGCCGGGTGGCTCATCTGCGCGCGAAGGCGCATATCTCTCGCGCGGTGTCATCTGCATGCCCCCGATGTACGTCAACGTCGGCGCGTACATCGACGAAGGCACACTCGTCGACTCGCACGCTCTCGTCGGTAGTTGCGCGCAGATCGGCAAGCGCGTCCACCTCAGCGCCGCGGCGCAGATCGGCGGCGTGCTCGAGCCGGTCAATGCCAACCCGGTCATCATTGAAGACGATGTGCTCATCGGTGGCAACTGCGGCGTCTACGAGGGCGCCATCGTTCGCGAGCGCGCTGTGCTCGCCGCCGGTGTCATCCTCACGCGCGGCACGCCGGTCTACGACATCGTGAACGGCGTCATCCACAAAGCCGAGGGCGATGCAAAGCCGCTTATCATTCCAGCCGGCGCAGTCGTGGTCCCTGGATCGCGCGCCATCACCCGCGGCCGTGCGCAGGAGTGGGGCCTCAGCCTCTACGCTCCAGTCATCGTGAAATATCGCGACGACAAAACCGACCTGAGCGCCACACTCGAAGACCTGCTGCGCTAGCGCAGATCAAGCTCCCACGTCTGGGCCACCAGGTCCTTGCCGAAGCTATGGTGCGGCTCGTCGTGCACCAGCCGGAAGCCCGCCTGCTGATAAATCCTGTGCGCCGCCGTCAGAATGCTCTGCGTCCACAGCGTGATCTTCTGGTAGCCCGCCTCGCGCGCAAAGCGTACGCACTCCGCCACCAGCGCATGCCCCAGCCCCATCCCGCGCGCCGATGGCTCCACCAGCAGCAGCCGCAGTTTCGCCACGCCTGGCCGCTCCGGATGCTTCACCAGAAAGATGTGCCCCAGATGCTCGCCGGCGCGCTCCGCAATCCAGCAGCGCTCGCACGCGGGATCGAAGTTGTCGATGAAGTCCGCGACGACGCGCGCGGCTAGCGCCTCGAATCGCTGGTTCCACCCGTATTCCTGCGCGTACAGCGCGCCCTCGCGGGAAACAATCATCCCCATGTCGCCGGGCCGATGCACGCGCAGCGTATAGGAGCTTGGGGAACCCGCAGTCGCCCCCAGTAAAGCCTCGATCTTGCCCATGGAGCTCAGAAGAACCTTCCGCGACTCTGCCGGCAGCGCTTCCAGCATGCTTTGCGTCTGCTGGTTGGAACGTTGATCGAGGTCGCGAAAGAGCAAATGTCCCTTGCGTGTGAGCTGCAGAGTCTGCCGGCGCGCATCTTCGCGGGAGGCAGTTCGCTTCAGCAGGCCATCCTTCTCGAAACGGGCCACGATACGGCTGAGATAGCCCGGATCAAGGCCGAGACTGGAAGCGATCTCGCTTGCAGTGGAAACCTCTCCCGTAGCCAGCTCGTAAAGAACGCGCGCTTCGGTCAGTGACAGCTCGGAATCGAGCAGCTTTTCCTGTAACGTGCCGATGAAACGCGTGTAGAAGCGGTTAAAGCGGCGAAAGCAGTAGACGGAGTTGTCGAGCGGCAGCCCATATCCCATAGTTGACATGGTCAACTAACTAGTTGACCATGTCAACTATGTATTCCGCGACTCACGCGCCCATCAGCTTCCGGCCCAGCCCGAAGAGCAACACCGCAAGCAGAATGCGGTACACGGCAAAGACCACAAATCCATGCCGCCGCACCCACATCAGGAACCACTCCACCACCAGCAGCGCAATGATGAATGACACTGCAAAGCCGATGAAGAGCACAGTCCACCCATGACCCGTCATGACGAGCGGCGCAATCGCCTCCGCCGCGGCGGTATGCTTGGGATGCAGCGTGCGCAGCAGGTCATAACCGGTGGCCGCCACCATCGTTGGTATCGAAACCAGAAAGCTGAACTCCAGCGCTGCCGAGCGCGTCATATTCACGATCTGCCCGGCCGCAATCGTCGACATCGAGCGCGACGTTCCCGGGAACACCGCCGACGTCACCTGGCATAGCCCGATCCAGATCGCCTGTCCCAGCGTCATGTGCTCTACATCCTGCGTGGTCTGGGTGCGACGCACGCTCCACGCATCCACCACCCACATGATGATGCCGCCCACCAGCAGCGAGGTGGCCATCAGCCGCAGGCTCTCCAGGTGCTTGCCGATCACCTTCGTCAGCAGAAATGCCGGCGCAGCCGTGCAGACAAACGCAATCAGCGTGAGCGACAGCGGATGATTTAGCACGGTGCGGTCCCCGGACTCGCCCTCGGGGAAAGTGCGGATGAACTCCAGGATCCGTCCCATGAACAGAAAAATCAGCGCGAGAATCGCGCCAAGCTGAATCACGATCGTGTACATCTTCCAGTACGGATCGGCCAGATTGATGTGCAGCATGGCTTCGGCAATTCGCAGATGCGCCGTCGAACTGACGGGCAGAAACTCCGTGAGTCCCTCGACGATGCCGAGCAGGACCGAGACGATATAGTCGTTCACACGCTTCCTTGTGGGCGGCTGCCCCGGTCTTCACAAAACCGTGTTCACAAATCCTTGTATTCTTGCCCGCGTCTCAAGAAGGTGCAGCTCTTCTGCGTGGAAGAAGCTGCGTGGCCTGCAACCGATCAATCGCGCTCCGCGCCGTAGATAGGCAGCGACTGCTCCATCTGGTATATCAGAGTGGCCGCGCGCGCTGAATAGTCACTCGCCGGATACTTTTCCTGCAAATGCGTGGCCAGCGCCTTGGCATGATCGCGGTCCTCGCCGGCTTTCTTGTCGTTGTTGTCTGACTGGTAGATGTCGCCCGCGGCCGCAAGCCGGTACACCGCTTCAAACAGCGCCTCCGGCGCCTTCGGCGAGTTGGGATGCTCGTCGGCGTACTTCTGGAAAATCTCCGCTTCCTTCTCCGGACACTTCGTCGTCCCCTGCCAGTCTCCGCACACCTTGTTGTCGATCATGTCGTACGCCGCCAGGTCCGCATACTTCGTGCCCGGAAAGCGCTTGATGATTTTTTTCATCTCGCTTTCATCGATCTGCTGGCGAAGCCAATTTTCTTTTTCATGCGCGGAAGGCCGCGAGTAGACATCCGCCTTCTCCAGTTGCCAGCGGATGTCCGCCGCGCGCCAGGCCGATTCGCCCGCATGCAGCCCATTCGGAAACATCTGCGCATCGCGCGCATAGAGCAGTCGTGCCGCCTGCGCCGCCCCGCGTGTGCCCTGCCCGCTGCTTGATGCCTTTGCCTCCTGTCCCGCCCCTGCGCCGTAGAGAATGTTGTCCGCGTTCGGCGTCGATGCCGAGACGATTCCCTTGCTCTGCATCCATCCGGAGATCGGCGGCGTCGCTGCGTCGCCGCCGAAGACCGGGGCGTCCTCCGATCGATTCTGCTGCACATCAGTATTCGCAAAGACGCGGATCCACGGGCCGTTCCGCTCGACAATCACCATCTCGCGGCCAGGCGTGATCTCGTCCAGGCGCTGCGAGCCCGTATCCGCCTGAACGAACACCGGCGTATTCCGCAGCACGGTAGCCACCGGGCCGGAGGGCTTGTCCGCGCCCAGCAAGACAGGCGCAAACGCAAGGCTGACGCAAAGAAGCAAGGCAATTCGTGGAGGTTTCACGTGCTCAGAATACGCCGGAAACGGCTCTCGGTTATCGAGGCGCGCCCAGCACCCGCACCAGCGTTGCCGGCTCCGCATTCCCACCGCTGATGATCGCTACGGCAGTCCGGTGCGGCGGCAGCTCATCCCGGTGGAAGAGCAACGCCGCCGTCGCCACCGCGCCGCTCGGCTCGGCAATCAGCCGGCCATCCCACACAATGGCGCGCATCGCGTCTTCAATCTCCGGCTCGGTCACCGTGATGATGCGTTCCACGTAACGACGGATGTGCGCAAAGTTCCGCTCACCCAGGCTCTGCGTGCGCAGCCCATCGGCCAGCGTGCGCGTCGTTTGCTCCGCCGTGTACTCGATGATCCTGCCTTCCTTCAGACTGGCCGCGGCATCGCCTGCAAGCTCCGGCTCGACGCCCACAACCCGGCACTCCGGCCGCTGCTGGCGAATCGCCGCCGCCACCCCGCTCAGCAATCCGCCGCCACCCACCGGCGCAAGCACCAGGTCCACGTCGGGGCAGTCCTCCAGAATCTCCAGCCCGCACGTGCCCTGCCCCGCGATAATCGCCGGATCGTCATACGGCGGAATGATCGTGTAGCCGTGCTCCGCGGCCAACGCTTCCGCGCGATCCTTCCGCTCGGAGCTGGCCGGGCCCACGCCCACAATCTGCGCACCCAGCGCAGCTGTGGCGCGACGCTTGATCTCCGGAGCGCTGGCCGGCATCACGATCACCGCAGGAATGCCAAACGCCCGCGCAGCATACGCGACGCCCTGTCCATGGTTGCCGCTCGAATAGGTAATCACGCCGCGTCGCCGCTGCTCATCCGTCAGGCTCGCAACTGCGTTGTATGCCCCGCGCAGTTTGAAGCTGCCGATCGGCTGCAGGCTCTCCGGCTTCAGATACGCTGCCGCGTCTGTAATCGACGCAAACCGCACCAGCGGCGTATGCAGCACCGCGTCGCGAATCCGCTCACGCGCCGCAGCAAACTGCACCGCTGTGACAAGTTCAGCCGAAACCTCGGCAATCCCTGCGCTCATCGTCAGATCTCCATGATGATCGGCATGATGAATGGCCGGCTCGCCGTCTGCTTCTGGATATATCGCTTCAGGTCGACGCGAATCTTCTCCTTTATCAGCACTTGATCCGCGCGCTCTTCCGCGCTTGACTCCTCGAGCGTCTTGCCCACGATCGCCTTCGCCTGCTCGCCCAGCTCCAGATCGCCGGCCACAAAGCCGCGCGTCACAAACTCCGGCACGCCTTCCACGCGCCCGGTCAGCTTGTTGATCGTGATGATCGCGATCACCAGGCCGTCCTCGCTCAGGTGCCGCCGGTCGCGGATGATCAGGTCCTCCACCACATTTCCCGATGCGCCTGAATCCAGCAGCACACGCCCCGCCGCCACCTTCCCGGTCTTCACCGCCGTGTGCTGGTCCAGTTCCAGCACATCGCCATCCTCCAGCAGGTACGCGTTCTCTGAGATGCCGATGTCCATCGCCAGCCGCGCATGCCGCTGCAGGTGGCGGAAGTCGCCGTGCACCGGAATGAAGAACTTCGGCCGCACTAGGTTGATCATCAGCCGCAGCTCTTCCTGGCTTCCGTGGCCGCTCACGTGGATCAATCCCGACTGCCCGTCGTCAAAGATCACGTGCGCCTCGCGCCGGCACAGGTGGTCGATCACGCGGTAGATGCTCTTCTCGTTCCCCGGAATCACGCGCGAGCTCAGCACCACGGTGTCGCCGCGCTCAATCTTCGCATGCTTGTGGTTGTCAACCGCCGCCCTCGAGAGCGCCGACATGGGCTCGCCCTGTGTGCCGCTGATCAGTACGCAAACCTCATCCGGCGCATAATCCTTGATCTGTCCTGGGTGGATCAGCAGGTCGCCCGGTACGGTCAGGTAGCCCAGGTCCTGCGCGATCTCCGACGACTCCAGCATCGACCGCCCCACAATCGACACCTTGCGTCCATGCTTCTGCGCCAGCTCCAGCGCAATGCGCAGCCGGTAAATCGATGACGAGAAGCACGAAAAGAACAGCCGCCGCGGCGTCCGCGAAAAGACCTCATCCAGCCGCGGCCGCACCGCCCACTCGCTCGGCGTATAGCCCGCACGATCAACGTTCGTGGAGTCCTGCAGCAGCGCCAGCACGCCGCGCTTGCCATACTCGGCAAACCCTGCAAGATCGAAGGCATGCCCATCCGGCGGCGACAGGTCCACCTTGAAGTCGCCGGTGTGGACGATGACGCCCACCGGCGTCTCGATCGCCAGCGCCACGCAGTCCACCAGGCTGTGCGTCACGCGCAGTGGCTCAATGGTGAATGGCCCCAACTGAAACTTCCGCCTCGGCTCGATCTCGATCAGCTCGGCGTCATCCAGCAGCTTGTGCTCTTCGAGCTTCCCCTCGATATACGCCAGCGTGAACTCCGTGGCATACACCGGCACATTCAGCTCGCGCAGCAGCCACGGAAGCCCGCCAATGTGGTCCTCGTGCCCGTGCGTCAGTACAATGCCCCGCACCCGGGAGCGGTTCTCAATGAGGTAGGTGATGTCCGGCACAACAATGTCGACCCCCAGCAGGTCGCTCTCCGGAAACATCAGCCCGGCGTCGATGACGAAAATATCCTCTTCCCACCGGATCGCCATGCAGTTCATGCCGAACTCGCCGAGTCCGCCGATGGGGATGATTTGTACCTTGCCTTTAGACATGGAAGAAAAATGCTAGCAGGTACTGGGATGCGGACCAAAACCCGCACTCCAAAATGGCTCCAAGGCAGGTCCAGCGATTTCACTGATCGTGAGCGACCGAAGGGAGCGCGCGAATAGCTTGCGCCGCAGGCGCCGCCGCCCGGACGGCCAGTCCCCGGGACGGGGAGTCCCCCAGGTTGGCTAGCTCGGTTCCCGGACCGGCTTTTCCTCGATCCCTCCTCTCCCCTTTGCGACAATAGGACCTGCTCTGGCGTATCGGCTCTCGGCCCGTTCACGAATGGGCGATCGCTGTTTCGCGTCTTCTTCTCGAAGAAAGCCATGAAGCCACTCAAGGTCGCTCTCACGCCCACGGGCAATCGCAGGCTCAACGAACTCATCGGAGTCTCGCTCATTGCCCTGGCCGGCCTCCTGCTCCTCTCGCTCGTCTCCTATCGGCCCGCGGACCCATCCTTCAACACCGTCGGCTCCTCCGTCGCACACAACTGGGCCGGCATCTTCGGCGCCACGCTCAGCGACCTGCTCTTCCAGTTCGAAGGCTTCGCCGCCTTTTGCCTGCCGCTCATGCTGGGCCTGCTCGGGCTCAGTTGGATCCGCTCCCGCGCCATCGGGTCGCAGAAGTCCAAGGCCGCCGGCTTCGCGATCTTCCTCTTCATCCTGCCCGCCGTCTTCGGACTGCTGCCCGGCCACATGCAATGGCTCGGAACCATCCCCGTCGAAGGCGTCTTCGGCCGGCTGCTCGTCGACGGCATGACCGCCGTGCTGAATTACCCCGGCACCTGCGTGCTCGTCGCGACACTGCTGCTGATCGCCGTGCTGCTCTCCACGGCCTTCTCGTTCGGCAACCTCCGCCAGTGGCTCGCCATCCGCTTCGCGTTCGTCTATGCCTGGCGCGATCGCTGGAAAAACTGGCAACTGCGACGCGCCAAGAAGGCCGCAGCACGCGCAGCCGACCGCACCATCCGCGCGCAGCAGCAGGCCAAGGCACAGCGTAGCCCCGGCGCGCCGGCCCGTACGAAGGGACAACCCGCCCAGCCGCGCGCCAGTTGGCTCACCCGCGTGCTGCACCGCCCGGAGCACGTGGACGAAGACGACCTGCCCGGCAGCCGCCGCTCCGCCTTCGCAGAAACTGCCGCCCCGGCCTCACCTGAAGACGCCGCCTACCTCGAAGAGCCCGCACCGCCATCCTCTCTCTGGACGCAGATTCCCCGCGCCACAGTCCGCGATCCCGAGCCCGAGCCTGCCCCGCCGGCCGTACGCGGCACCGCGCTCGACCGCCATCGCTGGGAGCAATCCGAAGAAGAAGACGACACGATCGACCTGCAGGACGACGGCAGCATCTCCATCGGCGAGCGCGCCGACGCCGACGCCCGTCCCGTCACCCTCACGCCCCGCGCCGTCTCCGGCTATCGCCTGCCCCCCAGCACCCTGCTCCATCGCTCGGAAGATCAGCAGATCGTCCGGGAAGACGAGCTGCGCGAAGAAGCAAAGGTCCTGATCGAGAAGTGCTCCGAGTTCGACGTGCACGGTCAAGTCACGCAGATCAATCCCGGCCCGGTCGTCACGACATTCGAGTTCCGCCCCGAAGCCGGCGTCAAATACTCCCGCGTCACTGGCCTCGCCGACGACCTCTGCCTCGCCATGGCTGCCGAAAGCATTCTGATCGAGCGCATGGCCGGCAAAAGCACCGTCGGCATCCAGGTGCCCAACCACAATCGCGAGACCATCTGGCTGCGCGACGTGGTGGAGGACGGCACCTTCGCGCAGACACGCTTCAAGCTGCCGCTCGCCATGGGCAAGGACATCAACGGCCGCATCGTCACCGCCGATCTCGCCACCATGCCGCACGTGCTCATCGCCGGCTCTACCGGCAGCGGCAAATCCGTCGCCATCAACGCCATGATCATGTCCGTGCTCTTCAAAACGACACCGGAGCAGGTACGAATGATCCTGGTCGACCCCAAGCGTGTCGAACTCGGCATGTATGAGGGCATCCCGCACCTCTTCACACCCATCATCACCGAGCCGAAATTGGCTGCGAATGCCCTGCGCAACGCCGTGCGCGAGATGGAGCGCCGCCTCAAGCTGCTGGCCTCGCGCTCGGTCCGCAACATCGATCAGTACAACAAGCTCTTCGAAAACGGCACGCCCAGCATGTTCGAGGATGCCGAAGAGCAGACGCCGCTGCCCTACATCATCATCATCATCGACGAGCTCGCCGACCTGATGATGCTCGATCGGGCCAACGTGGAAGAAGCCATCACCCGCCTCGCCCAGATGGCACGCGCCGTCGGCATCCATCTCGTGCTCGCCACGCAGCGTCCCTCCGTGGATGTCATCACCGGCCTCATTAAGGCCAACGTGCCCACGCGCATCTCCTTCCGCCTCGCTACCAAGGTCGATTCGCGCACCATCCTCGACAACAACGGCGCGGAAGCGCTGCTCGGACGCGGCGACATGCTCTTCCTGCCCCCTGGCACCTCGCGCCTGCAGCGCGTGCACGCGCCATTTGTAACCGAGGCTGAAATTTCCGCCGTCGTTGACTTCTGGAAATCGCAGGGCGGGGCAGAATACGTCGAAGGCTTCCTCGAATCTCCGAAGGACGAGAAGGGCCGCGAGCTGAACAGCGAAGATGGTAATGAGGACGATAACGATCCGCTCTTCAACGACGCTGTGCGCCTCGTCTTCGAGTTCGGCAAGGCTTCGACATCACTCATCCAGCGCCGGCTCCGCGTCGGCTACGGCCGCGCCGCGCACCTCATCGACATGATGGAGCGCGACGGCCTCGTCGGTCCCGCCGATGGCTCCAAGCCCCGCGAAATCCTCAAAAGCCCCGACTGGATGACCGAAATCGAATCCTCAATGCGGTGAGGCAGCTATTAGCTCCTGGCACTCCGCAGCGCCACAATTCCCAGCGTCCCCACAACCAGAACCAGCGCTATCCACAGCAGAACCGGATGCCGCTCCGTGAACGGCAGCAGAGCCGCGGCCTCCTCCGGCGTCAGCGCGTGCTCCGCCCCCAGCATGCTTTCTGACGCGTCCTTGTCAGCCTCCGTGAGAGGAAGCATGTCGTACTGCGCCGCGCCCAGCTTGGGATCGCCATAGCGCAACACATACGACGTGTTTGGTCGCCTCAGGAAGCACACCTCCCGCCGCCGCATCTCCAGCGCAACATCGTGCAATGCAAGCGGCGCGTCATCGCCATTCTGGATCGTCAGCCGCACCGTGGACGCATACGGAACCGCCCCCAGCGCCAGCGCGATCGCCGGCTTGGTCGGCGGCTTCGCGTCATGTGCCCTCACCGGCAACTGCACCAGGGAGATGCCTTCGCTCTGCACCGGCATTTCGCGCCGCGCCTTGTTTGCCGCATCCGGCCGGTACCTCTCCAGATCAGCCGTGCGTGAAAACACCGCATCGTCGCGATCGCTCGCAAACGTCAGCCGATCCACCGGCACTTTCGCCGGCACGGCGAATTCGTAAACGGTCGCGTGCGGCTTCTGTTGTGGAGCACCCGCGGCAGCCACAGCCGCATAGCGCGCCGGCTCCGCCGCAGGCGTCGTCACGTCCACGCCGGCAATATCGCGCGGGCTCAGCGGCTCCAGGGCAGCCGTGCGGATGTCGAAGTGCAGATACCGGAAGCTGCTCTCCGGCAGCGTGATTTCACGTTGCTGTACCACGTCATTCTCTGCATTCGAACTGTAGGCAAACTCCCCCAACGACACGCCCGTATCGCCGAGCCGCTGCATGCCGCGAATCCGCACCAGCACCGAAAAACGCGAGCGGTTCACGTGCAGCACCACGCGCTGATAGACCGGCTCCATCACCTCCACATCGAAGCTGATCTCGCCGTTACGCCGCCCCAGGTTCAGGATTCGCGCCGGCTGTGCGACTACCGACGCCACATCATTCGACGTGCGCACCATGTAGGCCACGTCGCGCCCATTCGCCACCACGCGCAGGTCCTGCAGCCACGGCGCCGCATGGCTCAGCAGATCCGGCGGCAGCGCAACGCACGTCTCCGGCGCGTTACCCAGTGCGAGATTCACCGGCCGCTCATAGTGAAATGCCGGCGCGGCAGCCGCTAGCAACAGCCCAATCAGCACCGCGCGCATGATCATCGCGCGTTCCCGTCGGCACGCAGATGCAGCCAGTCGCGCTGATAGGCAAAGCTCACGCCCAGCAGCAGCGCTCCCAACACCAGAAAGCTGATGCTGCGATATCCACGGGTCAGTGTGCTGGTATCCAGCAGGAACACCTTGAAAATCGTAACCGCCAGCAGCACCAGCCCCTGCCAGCGCAGCAATGCAGATTGCCGCCGGAAGCCCGCAGCGA
>DASVAI010000037.1:0-11975 GCA_036376445.1 Acidobacteriaceae bacterium | reverse complement strand
CTCACCAGCTTATCGGCAAGGTTAGCCGCCGATGTCGGGTCGCCGAGTTCGGCAAGCAGAACGAATTCATCTCCGCCAATGCGGGCCAGGGTGTCGCTGGCGCGCGTCGCGCTGGTTATGCGCGCGGCCACCTCCGCCAGCAGAGCATCTCCGGTGTGATGCCCAAAGACGTCATTCACCTCTTTGAATCCGTCCAGGTCCAGAAACAGGACCGAGAAGGCAGTCTGGCTGCGGCGGCTCGCCTGGATCGCCTGATTCAGCCGGTCTTCCAGCAGCACGCGGTTGGGCAGCTTGGTCAGGTTGTCGTGCAGCGCCAGGTAGGTCAATTCCTGATTCGCATTTGCCAAAGACTCGGCCAATGCCGCCGTGCGCGATTGCAGCCGCGCATCGACCACCGACGTGATCAGAACAACCGACAGCCCGCCAATCGTCGTCAGCACCACCAGCGAGGCTAACCACAGCGAATCGATACCGGAGTACGACGCGCGGCTGACACTATTGGCCGGCATCTGCGCGGCAGCCATCCCCGTATAGTGCATACCGGTGATCGCGAGGCCCATTACAATGGCCGATCCAATCCGCATCAACCGAACGCGGGAAGAGTGCTGTCGCAGGCGAAAGGTCAGCCACAGGGCTGTACCTGATGCGACCACCGCAATGAGGATGGAGAGCAAAACCGGCGCGACGTGATAATGGATCGCCGGGCGCATCCGCATCGCTTCGATGCCGGTGTAGTGCATGGTGCAAATGCCCGCGCCGATCAGCAATGCGCCGAGCACGAGCTGACGATTCCGCAGTTGCTTTTGCGTCACAAGGTGCAGTGCGAAGGCGGAGGAGAGGATCGCCAGCAACCACGAGAGAGTCGTGATCCACGGGTCATATCCCATTGCGATCGGCAGGTGGAACGCAAGCATGCCGATGAAGTGCATCGACCAGATGCCGCTTCCCATCGCCGCAGAGCCCCCCGCCAGCCACAGCCGGGCCGCTTTTCCCTGCGCAGCCGTAATCCGGCCGGCCATATCCAGCGCCGTATAAGAAGCCAGCACGGCAACAAGTATCGAAATCAGGACAAGCCAAATATTGTATGAACTCGTGAGCATCACAGCCTGCCGTATATGTCTGCCAACACTATGTATTGTCGGCAATTCGTTGCCCAATCTGGATTACCGGAGAGGGGTACTTTTGAACTTTAGAAACGTGCGGGAACACAAACGTCCCGAATTAGAACCGATCCGGTTTCCCATTTCGGGAAGTACGATTCGGCTTAGAGGATAATAGGCAGATGGCGTGGTTTAAGCGGCAGGACAATGAGATCGAAAGCCCCCAGGAGAAGCGTGTCCGGACGGAAGGCCTCTGGGTCAAGTGCGAAGGCTGCGAGCAGTACATCTTTAAGGCCGACCTGGAGTCCAACCAGCAGGTCTGCCCCAAGTGCGGCCGCCACCATAAGCTTGACGCTCGCAGCCGCATCGCTGCGCTGCTCGAGCCGGGCTACCAGCTTGTCGACCTGGAGCTCAAGTCCACCGATCCGCTCAACTTCTTTGACGTCAAGTCCTATAAGAGCCGTCTTGCCAAGGCGCAGGCGGCCACCGGCCTCAACGACGCTATCCTCAATGCCGTCGGCCAGCTCGAGCAGCACGATGTCGTGCTCAGCGTGATGGAGTACGCCTTCATCGGCGGCAGCATGGGCGCGGTCGTCGGCGAGACCATTGCCCGCGCCATCGACCGCTCGCTCGACCTACGCCGCCCGCTCATCATCATTTCCGCATCGGGCGGAGCGCGCATGATGGAAGGCATCGTCAGCCTGATGCAGCTCGCCAAAGTCTCCAGCGGCCTTGCCGCGCTCGACGAAGCCGGCGTTCCCTACATCTCTGTGCTCACTGACCCCACGACCGGCGGCGTCACCGCCAGCTTCGCCATGCTGGGCGATCTCAACATCGCCGAACCCGGCGCGCTCATCGGCTTCGCCGGCCCCCGCGTCATCGAGCAGACGATCCGCCAGAAACTCCCCGAAGGATTCCAGCGCTCCGAGTTCCTGCTGGAGCACGGCATGCTGGATGCCGTAGTCCCGCGCCCGGAACTGAAGGCCTACATCGCCCGCGCGCTCTCCTTCATGACTGTCGCCGCCTGAGCGATAGATCGACAGCCTCACTCATTGCTCGCCTCGCAACTTAAATCGAAACTGCTCTAGGGATCCTGCAGTGGCCTGGGGACTCTCTCGATATAGATCCGGCGCACGAACGGCGGGAGCCATGCGCGATAGGAAACCGGCGGGAAGCCGCTGGGCTCGAGGCACCAGACCGGCGTGAACACGACGATGTAGCGGGGATGGAGTGCGGGAGTGTACTGATCGAATCCGAGGCGGCAATTGACAGGGCGGCGGGCGTCCTGCACGTTCAGGTGAAAAGCATCGGCAGGATATCCGATTTTTGATTCGTTGACGTAGCCGGCCTGATCGACCTCTGTCCAGCCATCGTATTCAAATCCAGCCTGCACGAACTGCTCGGGGACGCCACGGCTGCGCACCTGCTGCACGGCCGCAACCCGCGCGCGATTCAAGGCGAAGAGATCGTGCGTGGCGGCGATGCCGTAGAAAGCAAAAAGGCACAGTGCGACGTAGCAGACGGCAGGCAGCGATTTCCCAACTCGCTCTTCATACATCTTCAGCAGGAACAGGATGAAGACCGGCATGATGCCGAGAAGATAGCGATCAAAGATATAAAAGCGCAGCCCTCGGGGAAGGAGGAGAACGAGATAAGCGGCAGTGTAAGGAAGATACAGAATAAAGAGCGTCCTCCAGCTCGCAGTCCAGTCGGCGCGCGGGGCCAACACAGTTTTCTCGCGGGGGGCGACAGACCATAGCAGCAGCGCTGCTCCGCTGAGCACAACGATGATGGAGAGAGCAGTCCGGACGGAGTAGGACAGCGAGATCGGCCGATAGCCGATCATGTCCCACGATGTTGGGGCGATCCCTTCGGAATCGAGGACGTGATAGAGCCACGGCATCAGCCAGTTGTCCAGATTCCCTTGCATCTTGAGGATCCAGCAGGCGACGCCGAGCAGGAGCGCGAGGACCCCAAGCTTGACCTGCACGTGATGGCCGAGGCGGCGCGCCACCACGATCCACGCGATAAGAATGGGCAGAAGAATGAGCAGCAGGCAAAGGAACGTCTTGAATAGGACCACCGCGAGAAAGATCGACTTGCTGAATATGTATGCGGTGTGGAGCCTTTCGAGTATCAGCGCGGCAGTAGATACAGAGCCCTGCTGGACGGGTGGGTAGAGAACTTTTTCGGGCACCGAATAGCGCTGACGATAGAACCAGTGAGTGGAAACAAAGATGAGAATGATGCTGGCGAGCCACAGGGTAACAGCGGTGGCAACAACGCCGCGCCGGGTTCGCAGCAGCCATGCCGCGGAGGGCACGACCACCAGGGCGCCGAGCCAGACGATCTGCCGCTCGGTGCCGCCCACGACATTCGTCACAGTCGCCGCGCACAACCAGAGGATCGATGCCGTGGCGCTTTGCGCCTCGACTGCGCGCTGGCAGAGATAGAAGCAGAGCAGGATGACGAACAGGCCGCCGACATCAGACATGTAACTGGCGGCGAGGGGAATGAACAGCGGCGAAAGACAGAATGTCAGCGAGCCGAAGATGGCATTGCGATTCGAGATATTGCTGTGCCGCAGAAGCGCATGCAGGAGCCATCCGCACCCGATGGCGAAGGGAAGCATGGAGAGGCGAGCTACCGTGAACGAATAGCCGAAAGCCTTTAAGAACGGGGCAGTCCAGACAATCTGCCAGCCGAGCATGGCGGTAGCCCAGCCGTTGTAGATGAAATGTCCAGTGCGGGAGAAATCGTAGGCAGTGCGTACGTAGGACCAGTCGTCGATGAACCCCATCGCCGCGAATGGAAGTGTGAGCAGCACCGCGAGCCCGGCCAGCAAGCCGCAGCACAGGCCGCCGAGCGTGGACTGCTGGCTGCTGGAGTGCGGCTGGTCTCTCATGCTGTCGATGTCAGGTTCCTTGCCATCTTTCTGCCCAGCCGCACGCTTTCGGCGATGCTCCGATCCTCAGGATAATAGAAGCAGGTGTCGGCAATCTGCAGTCCGCGCACCGGGGTTTGAATGGGTGGAAGCAGTGACGCGAAGCCTACCTCGCAGACCGGCTGCGCATGCTTCAGGCGGAAGACAGCGGCATCCAGAATATCTTCTTGAGTGAGCTGAGGGTTCAGCTTCTTCAGGCACTGCATGGATTCGCTGATAAATGTAGCGCTGGTCTGGGCAAACTTGGGGTGATCCGCAGGCAGGTAATAGGGAATATAGACGATCGTGCTTCCCAGTTCCCGCAAATTGCTGAACTCGATGACGCCCGGAATTTCTACCGAAATATCTTCGATATTGATCCAGAAATGCGGGCTGACTGAGCGGCGAAGCTTGAGAACAACACAGCAGACACCCATGCTGTGGATTCGCTCGTAGGCATGTTTCCAGGGGAGATCTCTCGATGCCAGCAGCTTCGGCACAGAGGGAATCGGCATGGTGGAGATGACATGCTGCGCCGGCCACACGCGATCCGGCGTCCTGACTCCGGTGATCTGATTCTCTTCGATGAGAAGTTCCTGAACCGGGCAGTTGAGGTGTATCTCGCATCCGCGCGCGACGACGGCATCGACCAGAGCATCGACGAGTGTCTTGGAGCCGCCTTCGAGATAGCCGAGTTCCTCGGTCATCATGCTCTTGCGCGACTCGCCGACGCGGCGGATACGCGAGCGAATCCATGCGGCCGAGACTCGGTCTGCGTATTGATGGAACTTGTAATCCAGCAGCGATCGCCAGAAGCGTTCGTATCCTTCCCGCCCGCACCATCGGGTGAGCCAGCTTCTTGCGTCCGTTGTTTCCAGCGCGGGCCAATCGCGGCGGTGCATACAGGCGAAGATGAAGAGGCCGTAGCGGAGCTTCGTCAGCAAACTGCATTGCGGCACACGAAGGAGCGAGAGCGGGGTTCCCCATGGAATCAATTGACCTCGGGAGTAGAAACCCATCGAGGTTTCTTTCCAGCGCATCTTGTGCGCGATTTGCAGCTCCTGGAGCAATTCAAGCGTGGCGTAATCAGACCGGCAGACGAAGTGATAGAAGCGCTCGAGAGAGAGTCCGCCAAAGTCGAAGTGGGCAGCCATCCCGCCGGGTTCTCCCGACGCCTCAAGTAGCTTGACCTGGTGCCCATCGCAGACTGCCTGGTAGGCAGCAGCCAGCCCCATCGGGCCCGCTCCTATGACGATTACCTGGGCCAAAAGATATACCGTGGAACGCGACAGTATCTGACGCGCGCTGAAGAGTTATTCACAGATTCGACTCTCGATAGAGAGCGAAACACCGCCCCCATGGTCGGCTCAGTATATCGAGGATATCGACGGCAGATGCGTTCTGGGCAGAGGTTTGCGTTTGGACCAGACGAAATTGCTCCGCTAGTTACTGTCGGCACAGGAACGATTACCAACGCGGCAGAAATGGCGCGCGGCGTCAGATAGCCAATGAGCCATTTCTTTCCTTCGCCGGATGACCGATCGATATCTCTCGCGTTCGGAGTTGCAGGGCGGCTCCCACGAAGGTAGCGAATTGACCGCAATGCGGATCAACCCAGCGGATCATTTCGGGAAATGAGTACCGTTGTCACGATGGCGCGCCGAAGGTGGGAGGGATCAGACGAATCGAGCAGTGTGACCATTTGCTTGCGGCATCCCGCTGGGGAGAACGACATGAAAACGGCATTCGGCATCCTGGCTCTGTATGTCAGCATTCCGCTGGCAATTGTGGCAGCGCAGGGAATTGTGGCGCATGAGACAGCGTTACAGCAGAACGTGGCGCACGCCACGATAGCGCAGGCGGTGCCCGCGCTGCCTCGTCATTGATTCAAATGCGCTAACTGGCAGCCCGTATATAGGGCAACACTTCGGCTGCGAGCTTTTCATCCAGCTCAGGGCTCATGAAGTGCAACGGATTCGATTCCATGCTGCCGGAGGCAGTGACGCGGCTGCTGATCTTGGGAAAGTATGTCTGTTGCGGGTCAATCCTGACGAGAAAAGCGGATGGCCCCCGGCTATCCACCGCGGCGAGAAACGCCGGATCGGATTCGAAACCCGGGCCGAGCGTCTGCAGCGGAATGTCATAGGCAGCAAAGAGTGATTCCCAACGCGGAATCCCCAGTCCGGTCGCTGTATCGCAGCCGATATAACTGCCGCCAAAATAGTTTTTCTGTGTCATCCGAATCGAGGCGTACCCGTTGTCGTCGAAGATGAAGATCTTCAGGTTGAGCTTGTTTACGGATACCGTGCCCAGTTCCTGCAGGTTCTGAATGAAACCTCCATCGCCTTCGATCAGGAAAGTGCGGCGGCCTTTCGCGGCGAGGGCTGCGCCAATCGCGCCGCTGAGCCCGTATCCCATCGAGGCCAGCCCCTTGTCATTGAAGACACGCTGACCGCGCTTCACTCGGAAGGCTTGCATCATGACGGTATTGGCACTGCCGCTGCTGCAGGGAATGACGACGTCCTCTGCGGTGCAGAGGTTGGAGAGCTTCATACAGAAATCGTATGGGGAAACAAAACCTTCGCCGGTGTGATTGGCAGGATCGTTCAGCGGAATCAGCGAGCGGACTTTTCGGCAGAAGGCAACCCATGCATGGTATGCGGGAAGATCGCTCTGACGTGCGATAAAGTCGAGGACGTCATTTGCGTCGCCACATACGGGCAGGTCAACCCGTGGATGTCCCTTCTCCAGTTCCGCGCGATCGCATTCCACCTGCACGACCTTGCCCAGCGGGACGAATTGCTGCCAGTTAAAGCCGGTCTGCTGCAGACCGAGGCGAGTGCCCAATGCGATCAAGAGATCCGCCTGCTGCATGAGAATGTTGGCGCCGCGCTGGCCCCACGTATTGGGACGGCCGAAGAATAAGGGATGGTCTTCAGGAATGCGGTCGATGCCGTTCCATGTGGCAAACAGCGGTACACCGAGCGTCGCCAGCCGATCCAGCAGTCTTTGGCTGGTGTCGTGGCTCACACCGCCGCCGATGAGCAGCGCCGGGCGTTGCGCACGGCGAAGAAGCGACGCGATCTCAGGCAGCACATCATCCTTTACCGGAGCGAAGGCAGTGCATTCCTCTGCGGGCACGGATGTATGGAAAGAAGCTTCATCGACCTTCGCACCCTGTATGTCGAGCGGAACCTCCAGGAAGACCGGTCCTTTCCGGGCGTGACTGCCTGACTCGGCAAGGCGGACGAAGGCGGCGCGATCGATGGGAGTATCCATGAGGGCGGAAGTGACGGTGACCGGCCGCGCGATGCTTACGCCGTCGATCTCCTGAATGCCGCGCTGGCGAACCTGGCCTCGCGCGAGATCGCTGACCTTGACCTGGCCGCCCACTACGAGCAACTCGCGGCTCTCCAGGTATGCGCCGGCCATCGCGGTGACGATGTTGGTAAGGCCGGGGCCAGCGGTGACGAGCGCAAAGGCGCGACCTTCAGAAGACACCTCGTTGAAATACTCGGAGGCAATGCCTGCGGCGACCTCGTGCACGACGGGAATGCAGGTGAAGCGATGGCTGCAGCTTTCCAGCAGATGCATGATGTTGCCGCCGGCTACAAAGAAGCAGTGCGTATACCCCAGTTCGCGAAGCCAGTCGGCCAGTTGGTCACTGTATTTCATGCGTATGGGGTCAAAGCCTTTCTATGTTCTTCTGCGAGAGCGCGGCGCGCAGATCGAGAAAACAGGCTATGGAGCGGCGGGCATCCGCGCAGGAACCATAGCCATAGGTTGCATGGATAAACTCGAGGCGATTCAGCATTGCCGCTTCTTCGTCTTCGGCGGTGTCGCCGATCATTATGGTGGATTCCGGCACGAGCGAATGACGGATGAGCATCTCTGACAGCATTTCCGCTTTGCCTGCGTAGCCCGGCGTCCGGCTGTCGCGCGTGACGACGTCATCGAAGATTTCGGAGATGCCGAAGTGCTTCAGAATTTGGGCGGTTGGGATGCGCGGTTTGTTGGTGACAAGAAACAGCCGCGCGCCGGCCGTACACAAGTCCTGGAGTACCGGCACAACGCCGCTGAACAGAACCGTGTCCCGCCAGCCATCGGAATCGTATTCCGCGCGGTAGACCGTTTCGATCTGCGCAAGCTCAGCGTCCGTGAGCGTGGGATCAATGCGCGTTGCGATGATGCGGATGGGCGGCCCGACTACGGCGCGAAGGTCCGCCGCGGGCATTGTCCGGCCAGCGGCGCGAAAGGCCAGCGCGAGGGCAGCCGTGATACCGGGACACGAATCGATAAGCGTGCCATCAAGGTCAAAGAAGAGGGACCGTACCGGATGAATTTCCGCGAGCTGCATAAGAGGGATTTGCGAATCAGCGGTTCAGGACTGCCCAGCGCTTCTCCAGCATGTCGATGCGCTTCGCATCCTCCTGCTCGATCTGGCTGTAGTACTCGCGTTTATTCAATAACCAGAGCAGCTCAAAATGCACGGCGTTCAGCAGCCCCTGATCGATATGGCTCTGCCGCGCCGATTGCGCGTCAAATATGACCTTCCGCGTCTCGAAACGCGTCAGGTGCACGTCCACCATTTCGCGCAGAACAGGAATGGAGTCGCTGGAAACGCCACCCCCGACGACGAGATCGAGATTGCGTGCCTTGCAGGCCGCAGCCGTCTTGAGTACGCAATCCGTCACTTGCCGGCCATTGATGTCATCCCGGCTGAGACCGGCGGAGAGCGAGAAGTCGACCCGGCCAAAGACGATGCCGGAAAGTTCCGGCGCCTTCTGTGTCGCATCCGCCAACGCGTCGAGTTGGTTGTAGGCGGACGTTGTTTCCAGATTGAAAAGGAATTCGGTCTCTTCGCGTTCTTCCTGCGAGTACACCTTGGCCACCGCTTCAGCGAATTTGGTGAGCGCGTAAGTGCTTTCAATCATGGGAGCGATGATGTAGTCCACGCCGATCTGCTTGCTCTCGATCAGGTCGCGCATCGCCTCGCATCCGCCCACCTTGAGACCAAACTTAAGCCCTGCCTTGCGGCAAATCTCGACCAGACGCAGCAGTTCATCCACGCGCGTCCCTTCGGCCTCAAATTCGGCCTTTATCGCGACGTAGCCGTACTCCTGCCTGCCTTTTTTGAGGAGGTCGAGCATTTTGCGTTCTTTGGCGTTCATTCCTTCTCCGGGCGCAAAGTTGTGGTTTGGGGATTATCAGGCGATGGGCCCAATTCTAGCAGTTCAAACGCAAGTTCCCGGTTCATCGAGGAGACACAGCGCCGCCTGCAAACACCGCAGGACCGGATTGCGTTACGCAGCGGCGATACGCCGGGTGAGGTCGTTCTGCTCGCTCTGTGATTCTGCCCCGATGGTGAAGGCGTCGAGCACGCCGCTGCCCAGCGCGAATCGCACCGCATCGGAGGGTCGATCGCGCATCGCTCCCTGGCCGAGGATCTTCATGCCGACGATGCCGGTGCCTGCCTTGCGCATCTGCTGGACGACACTGATGACGGTGTCGGAGCCGGCGTCCATGTGTGCGCCCACTGGATTCAGGCGCACCAGATCGACGTCCACCCACTCCGATGCGGCGGCTGCCGCGCGTAGCGCCTCGATGGAATGGCAGGAGACACCGTGCGCGCGAATGATGCCCTGCTGCTTGGCCTCGGACAGCACGTCCATGATGCCGCGATATCGCGTTGTCCAGTCATCTTCCGTGACGCAGTGGATGAGGAGGATGTCGATGTAGTCGGTGCCCAGCTCCTTGCGGAAACGATCGAGGTCCGCGCGCATCACCTTGGGATCGCGATGATCGCTCTTCGTCATCACCACCACCTTGTCCCGCGGCAACTGCTTGATTGCGGCTTTTACATACGGATGGCTGCCGTAGGAGTCCGCGGTATCGAAGAAGCGCAAGCCATTTTCGTTGTAACCATCGAGCAGCAGCTTGACGAATGGGTTGTTGCCCATACGTGTTTGGTTGGATTCGCCGCCGCCTCCAATGGTGCCGGTGCCCATGGCGAGACGGCTGGTCCGGATTCCGGTGCGGCCGAGGACGACATCATCGTGCGCGCGATATTTGCCGGAGACCGCAGGCAGAGCGAAGCGGGCGGCACGGGCGGTTCTGGCGGCTACCCAGGTTGCGGCCAATCCGGAGGCGGTGCGTCGGAGGAAGTCTCTGCGGAGCATAGGGAACTCCTTCTTGGACAGGATACGCTTGGTGGGTTGCGACTGCCACGCCGGCCGAAGGGGATATCTCGAAAAGGGATCTGCAGCCGGACACGCATTGTGCTAGTGTTCTCGCGCGGTTTTCGACTCTCTCCAACAATGGAGTTTCGGGCAGCCGCGTCCGGAGGGTGAGATGGCGATCAAGGTGCAATTTTTAGATTTGTGGGCTAGATGGTTATCTCCGCGCCTGCGTCCCGCCGTGGCCAAACTGAATGTCGGTATCATCCTGTTCGTGGCCGCCACGGCCGCATGGTCGCAGACTCAATTCCCGTACACCGTGCTTTACAAGTTCCCCTTGGCTGGCCCCGGCCAGTTCCAGCAGTCCGCGACAGGAAATCTTGCCCTTGACAGTTTGGGAAGTATCTACGGCGCCACCACGTATGGCGGCCCGGGCCTCGGCAACTGTTTCTCTGGTTGCGGTGTAGCTTTCAAGCTCAGTCATGGCAGATACACAAACCTCGATATTTTTCATAGCTACCCGCCTAGCGTCCCGCCGAGTCCGTGGGCGCCATCCTCCGGACTGCTCCGCGATAAAGCCGGGAATCTTTACGGAGAAACGCAATCCGGTGGATCCGGATTGTTCGGGACGGTCTACACCATCGACCCCAACGGCAACGAAACCGTACTTGCTCCTTTCGACAATAACGAGAGGAATCCGGTCGGCGGCCTCATGCAGGACAAAGCAGGCGATCTTTTAGGAGTTACCCAAGGAAACTGTATTTTCGGGAGAGGCTGTGGCGAGATCTTTAAAGTCGATCTTGCCGGCAATAAAACTGTCCTCTACACCTTTCCGGCTGGCGGGTTGGCTGGTTCCAATCCCCAGAGTGCTCTGGTCGTGGATAAGGAAGGGAACATCTACGGAACCACCTTCTTCGGCGGCGCCAACCTTCAGCTATGCCAATTCGATGTTGCGAATTCAGGCTGCGGAGTTCTATTTAAGTTGAGCCCGGATGGCACCGTGACCGTTCTGCACAACTTTACCGGAATGGCTGATGGTGGCGGTCCCGGGGGGCTGGCCATCGATGGACTGGGAACTTGATCGGTTACACCGCTTATGGCGGTATCCGCGCCAACTCCCCAAATAACGGCGGTTCTGGAGTGATCTTCAAATACGACACAAATGGCAACTTCTCCATCCTTCATTCGTTTTCCGGAGGAGCGGATGGCGCGCAACCTACGGGTGTGCCCTTACTGCTGAACGGCAGCATCTACGGAGCGACATATTATGGTGGCTATCAGGCCATCGAGGCATGCGCTGACGGTTGCGGAGTCGTGTTCAGGCTCAGCCCGAGTCGGGTAGAGACAGTCCTCCATACCTTCATTCACACAGACGGGGCCAACCCTTCCACCGGGCTCGTGACTGACGGCAAGGGCAATCTGTTTGGCGCGACCGCGTCAAGATTCATCTACAGAGTCACGCTTCCTCAGTGAGCGTGAGAACGGCAGGCGCCATTGGTTGATTTGCGCCGCGAGGATCACTGCGGCGCTGCTGTGAGGGAGGCGTCCTGCAGGATGACGAAATGGCCGTTGGGCAGTTGCTTGATCGTGGGGGCATAGGTGCCCAATAGCTGGCGGCGCCACCAATTGCCGGTATCGTGCTTTTCTTTCATGGAAGTGAACCAGTATTGCCAGAGAACGGCGCGAACGTACCGCGGTGGGGTGCCGGCGAACGGATTTCCGGCGAAGAGTTGGAGGGCGTCGTGGTCATTGAGGAGCAGCAGTTCCTCGGTGCGA
>DASVAI010000035.1:0-9459 GCA_036376445.1 Acidobacteriaceae bacterium | reverse complement strand
GCGCTGCGGTGGAGGATAATAGCCCTCCTGCGCGAATGCCGCGCCGGCGCAGGATGCGGCCAGCAACGCGATGCCAAACAGTGGTGCGATACGAGATTTCGTCATGATGCCTCCTTCCGGCACTTGACTTGCTGTTGAAAGAAAACCCGGGCAGGACACCAGTGTTGCGCGCATCGGACCGCGTCGCATAACGCAGCCGCACAGCATTAAACCCGCATGAAGGCCGCTGTTGACATCATCCGCGCGCCCGCGCAACTCGCCCACCACACGCCGACTCCAATCAGTAGAGGCAAGCAAATGGACAGGCGCGCATTCACCGCCATGTTCGGCGCATTAGGACTCGGCGGCACCGAGCTCTTCGCGGCCGCCCCAGAAGGCGTGCCCACCGGCGGAGGCAGCGGCGGCGCAAACGATCCCGAGATCCTCCGCCTCTCCCGCAACAGCTGGATGCCCAACAACGAACACCTCCCCGTCCTCCTCTACCGCGGCGTCATGCAGGCAACAGGAGACGAAGCCGCCTCGCGCTTCGAGCAGGTCTTCGAAAAGAATGGTTGGCCAGCGCAGTGGCGAAACAGCGTCTACGATTTCCATCACTACCACTCCACCGCGCACGAAGTCCTCGGCTTCGCCGGCGGCTCGGCACACCTCATGCTCGGCGGCCCCAATGGCCACGAAGTCACGGTGCACGCCGGCGACATCGCCGTGCTCCCCACCGGCACCGGCCACTGCCGCCTCCAGGCCAGCGACGATTTCCTCGTCGTCGGCGCCTACCCCCGCGGCCAGCACTGGGACATCTGCCGCGATGCGCCGGACGCAAAAGCCGTCGCCCGCATGGCATCGCTGCCGTTTCCGAATATTGATCCCTGGTCAGGCACGAATGGCGCGCTTACCCACCTGTGGCGCTGAATAGGCAAATACTCGGGTATTAACATACTTTACGAATCAGATTCCATGCTGGATTCTGTAGATGCCATGACAGCAAAACTGGAAGGTCGTTAACTTTTTGGAATCAGGGGGAAACGGATGGCTCCTTTCAGTGCGACCTGAGGAACAGTTGGAAACCCTTATTGCACCCTTATCGCACCCATGACCTCTGCCCTGCAGACCTCTGCCCGATTGATCCAAGCTTGTCGGACTGCGGTAGACTCCCAGGCCTTGGCCTGTACATCGTCCGTCCGCATTTCGTTTTATGAGCCCAGAGAGTTTTTTCGGATCACCGACTGCAGCATGTCCTTGTCCAGACTGAGATCGGCGACCAGCCTCTTCAGCCGCGCATTTTCATCCCGCAGATGCTTGACCTCTTCGGTCTCGCTCACCTACATGCCCCGTACTTCGCCTTCCCGGCATAGATCGTGTGCTTGGACACCCCCTGCTGGCGAGCTACATCCTCAACCGTTCGTCCTGCTTCCACCTGCTTCAGCGCAGCAATGATCTGCTCCTCCGGGTCTTGCTCCGGCTCATGCCTACCACCTTTCGTCCAAATCGTATTTCCAAGTGTCGGCGCGGAGCCGTAGCTTCGACGGGTCTTTGGTGATCGATCGTTCCTAACCGGTAGATGCCGTCGTAGTTCCCGCCGACTGTGCGGAGGCTCTCATCGGGCCAACTAATTGCCGGATTGCGGCGCCCAACCGAATATAGCAAGCCCATTTTTCGATTTTGTAGTGACTTCGCCAGTGGCCAAAACCACCAGGGTGACATTGTGATCATGACCATCGAATTGCTCTTCGTTGAGCAACAGGTGTTCTTCGTTGGGCGACCACACTGACCCGTCGTAAAATAGCCAACTCCCAGATCGACGGCTTAAATCAAGAACGACTCTGGCTCCAGTTCCGTCGGGGTGGATAATCATGCATATCTGTCCATCATGGACGGTATAGGCAATCCAAGTGCCTTTGGGAGACCATGAAGGATCGGCACCCTCGGTAATAACTCTCTGAGCCCCCGATCCTATCTCGACTAAGACAATACGACCTTTAAGCGCTACCGCAACCTGTCTTCCACTCGGTGCCCAGCTGAGTTGGGCAATCTCCCTAATGGCTGCAGTTTCGGGTACTGAAGTCACCTCGCCCGTCTCAAGATCGAGGATTTGCAGCAAGGCCGAAGCATAAATATAGCCACAATCAGGATTGCCTGACCGCACCTTCCCTGTAAATGCGATCTTCCGTCCATCCGGCGAAAATGCTGCCGAGCCGACAGAACAGAAGTCGCCGTAAAACTTCCAGGCCTTCTCGTGAAGTGAGTACACGCCCATGACGGACTTGTATGCCGATAGTCCCAGCCCAGGACACTGACGATACGGGAATGGACTGCATTTCGCATTCCTGGGGTCGATGGGTAATCTGAGACTCCATGCAACTTGGTCTCCGGCGGGAGATAACGCAGGCAGCGGGGAAGCATACTGTCCAATCCACCCCGTTGGCTTCGGCACTGAAAAGCTGCCCGTTGGCGTGACAACGAGAAGGCTCCCCCCGAACAGCATTAATGAGTGTGGCTCAACAAAGACACCTTTACTCTGCCCGTAAGAGGCGTAGCAAAAGACCATCATCGCCACTAATTCCAAAAGTGCCAGACACCTAATTCGCATGGCAGCCCGTCCTTGGTTCAATGGGGGTAATTCGCGTACATTCTGGAGTACGCGTATCCGGGAGCTCCGTCGATCGGCGGCGGAGTTCCTATGAAATTGTCGACCATGTTGTATGAGTAGGCGTTACTGTTAAAGAAGAACTTCCAGGTAGGCGAATGGTGACGATTGAACAGGTTTTTGTATTCGTCGCCGCAAGAAGGGCATTCTGATCTGGGGTACACCGTAGCATCGAGCATCTGCTCGAGGAACTTCGCCTGCTGATCCGAGCAAATCACCCGCTCATACCCTCCAGTGCCGCCACCGTTTTTACGGGTCTCTATAGTCATTTTTGGCAACTTCCTGTTTTCCTCCCTCCTGTGTCGGATCTTCGGGGTTGATTCCAAGTACACCCCATGTCTCTTCATTTCCAGGACGCCCAGGTGGATCAATCTCAATGAACGTGTGGCGCCAATGTCCTGGCCCCGGACTGGCACTCCGCCCCTCCACAAATTAGTCATTACCATCGTTCCAAATTCCGTCGACAATCTGCCATTTAATTCCACCAAATTTGCTACTCTAAAAATAGAGAGCAAAAGTACTCAAAAAGCCACCCTCCGGGTGGCTTTTTTCATTTGCGCTCAAATTCTCGGAAAGACCATTTCGATGCTCGACGGGCCCTGCAATCTCATCACGCGCCACATGCTCTATCGCACATTCCCGCACCGCCAGAGGAAACCGGTCCCGCGCGACATCGCCACCGACACCTACGACCGCGAGCTCGTCCTCGCCCAGATCAGAAAGGAAATCCAATGTAACCGGAATGTCGACATGTTCACTCTTCTGGCGAGACATGTAATTCACCGGCGCTCTCGAAGGGCCACTTCTGCTTCTTCCACCAGAGACTTCATCATCGTCAGTCAGCGCGCCATGCGCACCGTGGCGCGAACGGCGGCTTCGCGCCGGAAGAACACATCGAGACCATTGATTGCGGACCTTATCCTGTCGGGGCTCCCTCTGCAGACAAAAGCAGCAACAGCATCGCACTCGATCTCCCCGTCATCGAAGACACCGAGTCCATCCAGCTCGCCCTCACCGATGTTCTCCAGGCCATCGCCGCCAATCAGCTCGATCCAAAACGCGCCGGCCTCCTGCTCTACGGCCTGCAGGTCGCTTCGGCCAACGTCAGGCACATCCGCCTGCCCATCGACAGCGTCCGCAGCCTCACCCATACCGATGATGGCACGCCGCTCGCCCCGCAGAACTACGGCCTGGACAACGAGGACTACAACAAACTCGACGAAGAAGACGAAGAAGAGTACGAGGATGACGAGGAGTAAGGGGACGAAGCGCGTCTCGCCCTGCAGAATCGCAAAAGGCAGCGAAGCGGTGGCTTTTTCCTGTCAGCGAAGAGATCCGTGTATAGCGTCGCCACAAATTTCGTCGGGGGCGACATTGGAGCGGACCCAACGGACCGCGCCACCCGGATCGTGTCCCTCGCGCGCCGGGCACGACGCCCTTTGGAAAGAGGATTTTGCCCGTAAGCCCTCTGGAATGACGATTTTGGCTCACCGGAGGCGCTATCCCATTGATACGCCAAGGGTTCTAGACCGAACCACCGGAGCCGGAAGGGGGAGGGCCCTACCGGGAAGCCGCCGCTTCCCCAGCCTTCGCCGGGGCGCCTGCCTCCGCCGCATTCGTATCACCCAACGGCAGATAGACCGTGAACTCCGTGCCCTTCGGACTCGTCGTCACCGAAATCTCGCCGCCGTGCTTCGACTCCACGATGCGCCGCGCAATATCAAGCCCCAGTCCGGTGCCGCTGCCCACCGGCTTGGTCGTGAAGAACGGCTCGAAGATATGCTTCAGGTCTTCTTCGGAAATGCCCGGACCCTGGTCGGCGAAGCTAATCGCGATGCGATCCCCCTCGCGCCGTGTGCGGATCGCAATCTCACCGCCCTGCGGCGACGCGTCGATCGCGTTGTCCAGCAGGTTGGTCCACACCTGGTTCAGCCCGGGCGCCGCATTTTCAAGCGGCGGCAGATCCGCGGCAAAGTGCTTGCGCAGAACAATGCCCTTGTGGCGCAGCTTGTGCCCGAGAATGATCAGCGTGCTGTGCAGGCTCTCGTGCACATTGAGCGCCGCGCCCACCTTGCCCTCGTAGGCATACTTCTTCACCGCCACGACGAGATCGGTCACGCGCGCAATGCTGGATTCGATAGTGGAAACAAGCTGTGCATTGGAGACGACGGACTCCAGCCAATTGAGTGTGTCGGAGAGGTCCTGGCCCTCAAAGACCTCGCGGGTGCACGCGAGCTTATCGGCGTCCATGCCCATCTCGGCCAGTCCGGGCGCAATGCGCCACGCATTATCGATGCCCGATTTTTCGAGCCACTCGGCCAGCGCTTCTTCGCGGTCCGACTGCTCGAGCGAGCCCATCAGCACGCAGCAGTCGCGTCGCATCGCCTGCTGTTGCAGCGAGCGCATGCAGTCGAGCTGCTCCTGGCTTTTGGGCTTGTTGGTGAAGCGCAGGCCGATCTCCTGCATACGGGCAAGGTTTTCCCGAAGCTGCGAAGCTGCCCGCAATGCCGCCGCGCCGGGATTATTCAGCTCGTGCATCAGCCCCGCGGCCAGCGTGCCCAGAGAGGCCAGCTTCTCGCGGTGCACGGCGTTCGCCTGATAGGACTCCAGCCGCCGCGCCATGTTGCCCAGAATGGCCGCCCGCACCCGCGGGCACGAGAACATGAGCTGCCAGAACGACTCCTCGTCGAAGCGCACCAGCCGCGACGGCGATGTGGCGATCAACGCGTAAGTCGACTGCACGCCTTTCAGCAGCGGCATCTCGCCGAAAGAGTCCCCCGCCACCTGCGGGAATACCTGCTGCGTCTCGCCCGGCTTCCCTTCCTTGCGGACCTCCAGGTCCCCGTGGAGCACGACGTAGAAGCCGTCGCAGGTAGACCCCGGTGGGGCAATCTCCGCCCCCGCCTCCGCCTCAATCACCTCAACCGTGCCAAGACAGGCAAGGTTGTCCGTTGTCATCTCGGCAAAAACAGGAACCCTGGACAATTCGGAGAAAAGCGACTCCGAAGGAACGCGCTCGATGCGAATACTGGCTCGATCACTACTCATGCGGGTTGAAAATGCGTCCTGTTCCTTTCCCTGCGCCACTCAGCGCCCGGCCATGTATTGATGAATGAACTGTACGGCGATAGACCCTTCACCAACCGCCGAAGCGGCGCGCTTGATCGACCCGTGACGTACATCTCCGGCAGCAAACAGACCCGGAACGCTCGTCTCCAGCAGATACGGATCGCGCCCCAGCTGCCACTGCTTGGGGAACTGAGGACACCGTTTCAAATCGTTTCCGCTGAACACAAACCCTCGATCATCCTTCAACACACTCGGCGGAAGCCAATCCGTCTTCGGTTCGGCGCCTATGAAGATAAACAGGCCGCTCGCATCCACCGTCTGCTCTCCGTCCGGCCGCAGCACACGCAATTGCTGCAAGCGTCCGTTACCGACAGCTTCCACTACCTGCGAGCCATTCCAAACCTCAATATTGGATTCACGAGCGATCTCATCGATTAAGTATTTCGACATGCTGCTTTCGAGGGATGCGGCACGAACCAGCATGACTACCCTCCGCGCATATTGGCTGAAGGCCAGAGCTGCCTGCCCGGCGGAGTTGGCGCCGCCCACGATAAAAACCTCCTCGTCCTTACAGGAGCGGGCTTCGGTGAGAGCTGCGCCATAGTACACCCCGGCGCCCGTAAGTTGTTCCACCCCAGGCACATTCAGCCGGCGCCAGGCTACGCCGGTGGCGATCAGGCAGGTCTGCGCAGATATCTCTTTTCCATCGCCCAGGCAGATGAAGTGGTAACCCTGATCGGTACGGATGGAGGCCGCACGGCCAGCGAGAAACTCGACCTGAAAACCCACGGCCTGCTGATAAGCGCGCTCGGCCAGAAGAGCGCCGCTGACTCCCTGCGGGAATCCCAGGTAGTTCCGAATCATCGAGCTGGTGCCGGCCTGGCCGCCGGGCGCTTCCTGTTCGATGAGCAGCGTGCGCAGACCCTCGCTGGCGCCGTAGACCCCAGCCGCCAGACCGGCAAGGCCGGCGCCGAGCACCACGAGATCGTAGACATCGCTGGAGGGCTGGGTACGCATACCAACCTTCTCCGCGATACGTATCGGCTCAGGATGCTCCAGGTACGAACCATCCGGGAAGAAGACAACCGGAAGCTTCGCCTCGTTGAGACTGTTCTGGGAGAGCAACTGCTGAGCCTCCGGCGAGCTTTCGACATCAAGCCACACGTAAGGAATTCGATTGCCGGTTAGAAACTGGCGGACTTCATGATCGCGCAGCGTGTAGCGCGCACCGACCACGCGAAGACCTTCAAATGGCGGCTTATGGCTATCGCGCCACGCCTCGATCAGATCGTCCACCACCGGATAGAGCTTTTCCTCCGGCGGATCCCATGGCTTTGTAAGGTAGTAGTGGATGCGCGCCGCGTTGATAGCGCGGATCGCTGCTTCGGTATCCGAGTATGCGGTCAGCAGAGCGCGCCTCGCGTCCGGGAAGACGTCAATCGAGCGCTCCAGCAGCTCGGTTCCATTCATGCCTGGCATGCGCTGGTCCGAAAGAAAGAGCGCCACACTCTCCGAGCGCTGCTTCAGTTGCTTCGCCAGATCAAGCGCCGCCTGTCCCGAACTGGCGCGGAGGATGCGATAGTTGGCTGCGTAGCGGCGACGCAGATCCTGCACAACCGCTTCCAGCACGCTGACGTCGTCGTCGATGGCGAGAATGACTGGCTTACTCATCTGGTCCTCAAGAGTCCTGTTGCGCTTTCAGCGCCGCCATATCCGGCGCGCGGCGGAGACGAGCATTTTCTTCATGCGAAAACGCTGCGCCGATTCGGGCGGCTATTGCTCATGTGAATGCATACATGAAGCACTGCTGCACCTTTAGTGTAGTGGCTTAACAGCAGAGTTGCAGCGGGTCTGCGATTGCCGTTGTAGAAAACGATACGCGCCGGCCACGACCACCAAAAGCATCGCTGAAAACACGCGGGATGCCCCGGATGTCAAACCTCTTTTCCGCGCGGATAAAACTCCTGTAACACTATCGTGGGGTTGTCGCTCATGGGTCTATCACCGATCTTTAAGGGGCAACATTGCAGCACCGGGACAACGAAACAGGGTCCGCAGTGAGAAGCGGAAACAAAGACAGTCCATGGGGCGGTTCACAAAAGGTATAGAGAAGATTTCACAAAATCTGCCGATTAGTCTTGGTGCCAGCGCATTCGTTGTGGGAAGTTAGATGACGGAACTATTGTGAGAGACGCGTGTCTCCGCGGGTGGTTACGTGAGTTGCGCACTCCAATTTATCGGTAGAGGGGCTTAGCAAACGAGGCGCAATGAATAAGATCATTCTCGGCGACAATCAGGCGATCTTCCGTGCGGGCATCGCAAAGGTGCTGGCGAGCGAAGAGGACTTCCGGGTAGCCGCACAGTGCAGCGACATGGCGCGCATGATACTGGCGGTGGACACCTACCGTTCTTCGATTGTGGTCTTCGCATCCGCACTCAAGCCGGACATGACGGATTTCATGAACCGCATCAAGACTGCCGGAAGCCGCGCCGTAGTTATTGCGGAAAACGGCGAGTCTGCTACCTCCTACACATCGCAGGGAGTTCGTGGCGTCGTATACCGGAACACCACCGGCGCTGCCCTGGTGGATTGCGTGCACAAGGTGATCCACGGATTGACCTGCGTACAGCGTCCTGCAGATTCGGCGCACAATGAGGATGAAGACTCGGTGGGAGCGCGGGTACGCGATCGGTTGACTCCGAAGGAAATGAAGATCGTCGCCCTGATCGTGCAGGGATGCAAGAACAAGGAGATCGCGCAGCGATTGGGCACCACTGAACAAGTGATCAAGAACTATCTGCGCTCGGTCTACGACAAGACGGGCGTTTCTGATCGCCTGGAACTGGCGCTGTTCACAATCCACCATAAGATTCTGGCCGCTGCTGCTGCTGAAGCGGTGAACGGTCTGCAGCAGTCGCCCACTGCGGGCGGACTCCAGACGGCCACCACGGCATTACAGATGCGCAGCGCATAAAAGATCAAAAGCGCACAACGCAGTACTTTGGCCCTTCAACAGCCCTCCGCGAGGAGGGCTTCTGTTTTGGGCTGACTTCACGCGACGAAGTGCGCTGTCAGCACAGAAGCTCCCGACCATGCAGGCCAAACGAGCATGGCGCAGTTACGGAATAGCGCAGCTTGACAGTCTTGCGCCGCAGGAATATACCCGTAGCGTGTCTACAGTAGACAACCTACCGGAGGACGAGCGGCTCGATCTCCTCCAAGGGACGCTGGAAGTTCTCATCCTGCGCAGCCTGAAGCTGCAGCCCAACCACGCCTATGGGATCTCACAGTTCCTGCAACAGCAATCGGATAGCGAGTTTCTCGTCGATAACGGTTCGCTCTACCCCGCCCTCCAACGGCTTCTCCAGCGCGAATGGATTTCAGCGCAGTGGAAGACGTCTCCCAACGGACGCCGCGCCCGTTATTACAGCCTGACCGCAGCGGGACGCAAGCAACTGGTGAAGGCAACGACGAAGTGGCAGCGCTTTGCGCTTGCGATGGCGAGAGTTCTGACACTCGAGGGGTTGACGACATGCGCCGATGGTGGTCGAAGGCAAAGCGCGCGCTGGCAAGCCGGCGCAATCTTGCCGAGGAACTGCAGCAGGAGGCGTGACGTGGATCAACTTCGCGCAGTGGCGCAGCGAGAACCACTCGTTTGAAAGGATGGCCGGCTTCGAGAATGCTGATCTAACGCTCACCGGGCGCGGACAAGCCGTGCTCACCCACGCGCGCGTGGTGACCAGTGAAT
>DASVAI010000026.1:0-5547 GCA_036376445.1 Acidobacteriaceae bacterium | reverse complement strand
TCCGCAGCCACCAGGCCCAGCAAAGCCTCCACCTGCTCAAACGTCAGTCCGCAGCCCATCTGTTCCGCGGCGGCCCGTAGCACGCGGCGCAGCAGCGCCGGATGTAACCCCCGCAGTCGTTCCAGCTCCAGCGCAATCCCGGTTTCGCCCGGCCGGGTCGAGTTTGCCCTTCCTCCGCCGCGTACCGGCTTGCCCGGCAGCACCATCCCCGGCACGCCGAGCGCCAGTTCCCGCGCCCACCAGGCCTCCTCGTCCCGCGCAACCGCCGACATCCGCGACAGGATTTCCGTCATCCGCGGCTGAAACTCCCGCATCTGGGGCAGCAGCGAGTAGCGGACGCGGTTGCGGGTAAAGGTCATCTCGCGGTTCGTGCTGTCCTGTCGCCAGCCGTGACCCCGCGCCTCCAGGAACCGAACACACTCCGTATGCGTGGCGCCGAGCAACGGCCGTGCAATGCGCCCGCCCCCTTCTACCGGCACCACTGGAGCAACGCCGCCGAGCCCCTCAGTCCACGCGCCGCGCAGCAGCTTCATCAAGACGGTTTCGGCCTGGTCGTCCATAGTGTGTGCGGTTGCCACGGCTTCGGCTTCCTTCCTGCGCAGCAGATCGCGGAAGAAGCCATAGCGCAGCACTCGCGCCGCCTCTTCGATCCCGTTGCCGCGCTCGGCAGCCAGCGCGCCAACATCTCCGCGTTCCACCCGGAGCGGCACGTCGAGCTGCCTCGCGAGGTCGACCACAAATGCCACGTCGGCATCTGCCTCTGCCCCGCGCAGACCGTGATGCACGTGAATGCCGGAGAGCACCAGCCCTGTCTCCGGACGCGCGTCTGCCATCGCCACCAGCAGCCCGACGGAATCCGCGCCGCCCGATACCGCGACGCACACGCGCTCTCCTGGACGGAAGAGCTCACGCGCCCAATTCAGCTTCGCAACATGTGCTGCCATCGCGCACCAGTGTACGGGCAGTGCGGCCTCGGCTCTATACTCTCAGGCATGTCGACAACCCGCGCTGCGACCCCGGCCGACGCCGCCACCATCACCCGCCATCGCCGACGGATGTTTGTGGATGCAGGCCGATCCGATAACCGCGTCCTGGATGTCATGGAAGAGCACTTCCAGCCGTGGGTCACCGAGCAGCTTCAATCCGGAGGCTATCTCGGATGGCTCGCGGTCGACGATGCGGGCGAAGTCATCGGCGGTAGCGGCCTGATGGTTCTCGACTGGCCGCCCCACCCCCTGGACCCCACGTCCGCCTATCGCGGTTATTTGCTGAATGTCTATGTCGAGCCGGCGCACCGCAGGAAGCACATCGCCAGCCACCTCATTGAGCTGGCTCTGGCCGAGGCCCGTCGCCGCCGCATTCGCGTCGTCGCCCTTCACTCCACCGATGCCGGTCGAGCCCTCTATGAGAACAACGGCTTCCGCGCCACGAACGAGATGTTCTATGTCGAGTCAGTCGAGGGCTGAGCGCCACATCATCTGCGTCGGACTTCCATTTCACTCATGGTGCATCGCTTCTCGACGCGCTAACGCGACACGTAATCCTCCGCGGAGGCGCTCAACAACGGGGTCACGATCGCGAGAATCTCCGGCACAATGGCCTCGGCCGCCGGACGCTTCGGCATCTTCAGCCATTCCTTGACTGCGCCATAGATAGCCCATGCCGCCGCAGCCGCCTGCATCTTCTGGCGCTCTTCGGCTATCGGAAGATGCTTCGCCATTCCAGCCGCCAGCACGCGGCGAATCGCATCAATCATCGCCGCATCCTCCAGAGCCTCCACGTTGCTCCGGCGGTGCACGCATCCGCCCTGCGCCTCGCGCAGCGTCACCAGATACTCGCAAGCTGCAAGGATGATCGCCCTCGCCGCTCCAGGACAGCTCCCGTCATATTGGACCGAGCGCTCCGCGAGCATCTTGTGGAAACCGCCGGCAACCAGCGCCTCCAGCAGCGCGAACTTGTCGGTGTAATGGTCGTAGAACGTCGCCCGGTTTACCGTCGCAGCGTCTGCGATGTCCTGCACCGAAATCTCATCAAACGGTTTCGATCCAAGCAGTTGCAGCAAAGCTCCGTGCAGGAGCTGGCGCGTCCTGCGGATCCGTGGATCTCGTACCTCGCAATCGGAAATTGGCATAGCCGAGGCAGTCCTGAACAATTTTGCATCGCTTGAACCACGACTGTCGTCTTATCAAACGACGCATGTTGCTTTGACAGCAAGTGTCGATCAGGAGATGCAATTCTATGCCGACACTACTCCATCTCGATGCCAGTCCGCTCCACACCTCCGTCAGCCGTGAGCTCGGCCGCGAATTCGTGGCTACCTGGAAGGCTGCTCACCCCAACGGCGCCGTGATCTATCGCGATCTCGCCGCTGCCACCCCTGCTCCCATCGATCAATCATGGATCGGTGCCGTGTATACGCCCGCCGGCCAGCGCACGTCCGACCAAGACGCGCTGCTCGCGACCTCCGAGGCTCTCATTCAGGAACTTGAGACCGCGGACGAGATCGTCATCGGCGTTCCCATGCACAATTTCTCCATTCCAGCCTCGCTCAAGCTGTGGATCGACCAGGTAGTTCGCGCCGGCCGCACCTTCAGTTACGGTGCAGATGGCCCCAAGGGCCTCCTGCCGGGCAAAAAAGCGACCCTGCTGGTGGCCAGCGGCGGCGTGTATTCCGCGGAGAGCCCTGCGGCTGCTATGAACTTCGTAGAACCCTACCTGAAGGCGATTCTCGGCTTCATCGGGATCGCAGACGTTCGCACCGTCACCGTCGATGGAGTGGCGAAGATGATGTCGGGCGCTGTCGCTCGGGATACTCTATTGCAACCTGCGCTTGAACAGATTCGCGCGAACGCCGCCTGACCTCAAGGAGACCTCATGAAGATTGCTGCTCTCATCGCACGCATCCTGCTGGGCCTCATCTTTGCCTTTTTCGGCTCGAACGCATTCTTCCATTTCCTGCCCGCGCAATTGCCTCCCGGCGTCGCAGGCCAGTACCTTGGCGCGCTCTTCGTCTCGCATTACCTCTATGTCATCGCCGCCTTCCAGGTCATCGGGGGACTGCTACTCCTCATCGGGCGCTACATCCCATTGGGGCTGGTCATCCTCGCGCCGATCCTGGTCAACATCCTGAGCTTCCACATCACCATGACGGGCGGCGCGGGCATCCTGCCGGGACTCGTGGCGACCATCCTGTGGTTCATCGTCTTCGCAGGTCACCGCAGTGCCTTTGCGGGAGTCCTCAGCGCCAACGGCTAACCGCCCGGCCGGCAGCGGAAGCAACCCCGCAACGACGCAAGGCATAACTGCTGCCGGCATTCCCCTTTTACGCGGCGGCGCGGATTGCCCGGCGCACCAGATCCGTGGTTGCGCCGTAGACCAGGTGTGCGGCCAGCGGCGTCGCTTGCATCTTCACCGGCTGCTCCGTAACCGACGGTCCATACCCGAGCGCCGGCACCGCGGACAGATCGGCGGCCGCAAAGAGCACTGCCCCGAACACTGTCCCAAACCCCACACTTGTCCAGGTAGAGCACTCCGCAAGCGCCCCATAGAGCCCTCCCAAAAGTCCACCGAAGACATAATGCACCACCGGCCCGGCCTTCTTGCGCTCCTCGTGTGAGAGATGCTGCCCGCCACTGACAGTGTGGGCGACATCCTCTGCCACCTTCATCGTTGCGTCCTCCTCCACGCGCCCGTTCTGTTGTTGTTCCTCCTGCTTTGCCTGCTGCCGGATGCGATCCTCATCGCTCATCAGCGATTCCGTCAGCTTCTCGCCCACGCTGCTGATGAAAAGGTTCATCACCCAGGAAGCGGCCAGCCCGCCGGCAATCCCGGCCAGTGTTCCCCGCACGATCCGCCTTCTTCGCGCTCGCCTCATCTCTTCTCCTCCGCTGGCCGCAGTTGAAAAAACGGCCTCTCATGGGGATGCATCGCACGGCGAATACGCTTACCGGCAACAGCGCCTGCTCCCCGGTATACTCAACTTCTTATGCGTGTCTTCGTCATTCTTCCCGCGGCGGGGCTGGGCACCCGCATGGCTCCGGGACAGATCACAGCCAATGCCGCCAAGCAATTCCAGATGCTCGCCGGAATTCCCATCCTGATCCACAGCCTGCGTGCATTCGCCGCGGTCCCGCAGGTCAGCGCGATCGTGGTTGCGGTCCGCGCCTCCGAAATCGAGCGCGTGCGAGCCATCGTCGCAGACCATCACCTTGCCGGACGCGTCACCGTCGTTGAAGGCGGAGACAGCCGCCAGGAATCCGTGGGCCACGCCCTCGCCGCGGTTCAGGCCGAAGACGACGATATCGTGCTGGTGCACGACGCGGTCCGCCCCCTAATTGACACCGACACCATTGCCCGCACTATCGAGGCCGTTACCGAATACGGCGCTGCCATCGTTGCACTGCCGGCCATCGACACCATCAAGCAGGTGGAACGCACCGCGCACGGAGCCATCATCCGCACCACCATCCCGCGCGAATACGTGGTCCAGGCGCAGACGCCGCAGGGCTTCCGCTGGTCGATCCTGAAACGCGCTTTCGCTGAAGCGGAGGCCGATGGATTTGCGGGGACCGACGAAGCAAGCCTGGTAGAGCGGGCCGGCACGCAGGTCGCCGTGGTGCCCGGCTCACCGGCCAATCTCAAGATTACCCAGCCCGGCGATCTGGAACTCGCCGAGTTTTATCTCGCCCGCCGCCAGACGGCGTAGGCCGTTATCCCGCGCAGAAAGAGAGGCTCCATGGACATTCGCATCGGATACGGGTGGGACTCACACGCATTTCAGCCCGGCGTTCCCCTGCGCATCGGCGGCGTCGCCATCGATCACCCGGAAGGTCTGGCCGGCCACAGCGATGGTGACGTTCTGCTTCACTCCATCACCGACGCCCTGCTTGGAGCCGTAGCAGCCGGCGATATCGGCACCTTCTTTCCTCCGGGGGACGCCCGCTGGAAGAACGCCGACTCCACCATCTTCCTTAACCTGGCTCTCGAAGAGATTCAGCACGCCGGCTACCGCATCGTGAACCTGGATGCCACGCTTGTGCTGGCAAAGCCGAAGATCTCGCCTCTGGCCGGCGAGATTCGCGAGCGGCTGGCCGACCTGCTCAACCTGGACACGAAGGCCATCTCCATCAAGGCCAAGACGCCCGAAGGCCTCGGACTGGATCACGTCGCACAGGCGCATGCCACCGTCTTACTCGAAAAGGTAGAAGACCCCGAAGATGCAAAGACGATGAGCGCCGTCATCGAAAACCAGCGGCATCTCGAAGACGTCGTGCGCAACCTGCTCGCCGAAGTACACGGCGGTACGACGCAGCGGCCCACCGTGAAGGTGAAGGTCTTCGACACTGAGGACATTACGTAACTTCGCATCGGTCTTTTGGAGAACTTGATCCCCAAAATGCAGTATTCGGGAGAACGGATCGGTGATAGTTACTTAATGGCCGATCCGTTACATTCCGGAAATGCGATCCCTCACAGCCCGGTTTCGTGGCACTGATTCCGTCTCGCGATCATCCGACCGCCGTGAACTGACGCTGGGGATCCTCTTCA
>DASVAI010000011.1:0-9562 GCA_036376445.1 Acidobacteriaceae bacterium | reverse complement strand
TCTCCACGTTCGACGATTGTGTCGGGCGCGAGTTCTTCCACGAGGACACGGGTGACGAGTGCGCGAACTTCGGGCCGGTCGAGCCCGCGGGCGAGCACCTGAACGAGCAGCAGCGAGGCGTAGCGATCGATGATGAGGCCGGGGAGCTCATCTGCCTCGCTGAAGACGAGGCGGCAGGCTTCGGTGTCCAGCGAGGCGCGCAAGGTGAGTGCGCGGCGAAGACGCTCTTCGACCACTGCGAGCCATTCTTCGTCGGAGGCGATGAGCTCGCGGCTGACGAGGCGCAGCGGAATCTGTGAGGCGGGGCTATAGAGCGCGGTGCCCAGGGGAATGCTGCGCTGGTCGGCAACGCGGACCAGACTGGCGGGCTGGCTGCCGGTCTCTTCTCCGAGGACTTCGATCAAATCGGAGGCGTAGACCCACGGATGACCGCCACGGAGCCGGTCAGCGGCACGTCGGGAGACGATGGCCGCGCAGTCGGTAGGGATAGGACGGGCGGAGGCGACCTTGCCGGGCTGCTCTTTCCTGCTCATGGCCTGTTGTTTCCTGCTCATGGGTGTGGGAACGCTCTCTGCATGCGGTTTTCCTGAAAAGGAAGGGCCATCAGCCTATAATCAGGCATGGCGACCGCGCGTACAACGCCGCCGGAGTCTAACGCATCCCGCAAAGCCGACGCCCCGGGGGAGCCCCGTGCGATGATCGATGCGCGATTCCGCGCGCTGCTGGATACTGTGCGCGCCCATCGTCCCAGCGACGACGTCGATATTATCCGCCGCGCCTGGGACTTCGCTCTCGAACATCATCAGGGACAGATGCGCGCCTCCGGCGAGCCGTACGTGCTGCACCCGCTTGAAGTTGCTCATGTCCTCGCCGAGATGAAGCTGGATTCGACCGGCATCGCGGCCGGCCTGCTGCACGATGCCGTGGAAGACACGCCGGTGACAGCCGACGACATTACGCGACTTTTCGGCGAGCAGGTCGCGCACATCGTCGAAGGCGTTACCAAGATCGACAAGATTCAGTTCGCGAACATTGAAGACCGGCAGGCGGAGAACGTCCGCAAGATGCTGCTGGCCATGGTGAGCGACGTGCGCGTGGTGCTGATCAAGCTGGCCGACCGGCTGCACAACATGCGCACACTGCAGCATCTGCGCCCGGATCGCCAGCAGGCGATCGCGCGCGAGACGCTGGACATCTATGCGCCGCTGGCGCACCGGCTGGGCATGGGCAAGGTGCGCGGCGAACTGGAAGACTTGGCCTTCCGCTATGTGGACACGGTCAGTTACGAGAAGGTGCAGACGGCGATCGATGAGCGCCGCAAGGAAGGCGAGGACTTTCTCGAGGAAGTCGAACGCATCCTGCAGGGCAAGCTGAACGAGCACAAGATTGAAGCGCGGGTGGAGTGGCGCATCAAGCGGCTCTACAGCATTTACCAAAAGCTGCAGAAGCAGCGCTCGAGCGTGGACCAGGTGTACGACCTACTGGCCGTGCGCGTGATTACGAAAAGCGTGCAGGACTGTTACGCGGTCTTCGGGCTGATCCACTCGATCTGGCGGCCGGTGCCGGGGCGCATCAAAGACTTCATCGCGATGCCGCGGCCCAATCTGTATCAGTCGCTGCATACAACCGTGATGGGCACGGGCGGGCACCAGTTCGAGGTGCAGATCCGCACAGAAGAGATGCACCGCATCGCGGAAGAAGGCATTGCGGCGCACTGGAAGTACAAGGCCAATGGCGGGCCGATCAGCAGCAAGGACGAGCAGAGGCTGGCCTGGGTGCGGTCGCTGGTGGAGTGGCAGCGGGAGATGTCCGACCCGAACGAGTTCCTCTCCACGTTGAAGATCGATTTGTATCCGGAAGAGGTCTATACCTTCACGCCGAAGGGCAAAGTCGTGGTGCTGCCGAAGGACGCGAGCCCGGTGGACTTTGCCTACTCAGTCCACACCGAGGTGGGGCAAAGCTGCACAGGGGCGCGGGTGAACGGCCGCATGGTGCCGCTGCGTACGCGGCTTCGCAACGGCGACATCGTAGAAATCCTGACGCAGAACGGCCATACGCCCAGCCGCGACTGGCTGACGTTCGTGAAAAGCTCGCGCGCGCGCAACAAAATCAAGCACTGGCTGAACGAGCACCAGCGCGAGCGCGCGATCGATATCGGCAGCAAGCTGTTGGACCGCGAGGCCCGGAAGTACAAGCTTTCGCTGGCGCGCTTTACCGATGCTGATTACACGCGAGTGGCGAACGAATACGGCATTGGCGGCGAGAAGGACCTGCTGGCGGGCATCGGCTTCGGCAAGTATTCGTCGCGGCAGGTGCTGAATAAGCTGGAGCCAGGGCTGATCGCACCGGTGACGCCCGATGCCGAAACGGCTGACGGGAAGGCCACCGCGGAGACGGTTAAGAAGCTGCACCTGAACCCGCGCACCGAAGCGCTGGAGGTCGAGGGCCAGAATGATCTGCTGGTCTACCGCGCGCGATGTTGCAACCCGATCCGCGGCGAAGAGATTATCGGCTACGTCACGCGCGGCCGTGGCGTCGCAGTGCACGCGCGCCGATGTTCGAATGTGCAGAACCTGCTCTACGAAGCGGACAGGCGCATCTCGGTCGAGTGGTCGAAGGACGCGGGCAGCGAGAAGGGCCGTCGGCAGACGTATCCCGTGCGCGTGGTGGTGTACTGCGATGACCGCGCCGGCATGCTGAAGAACCTGACCGCGATTATCAGCGACGACAGCACGAATATTCGGAGTGTCGATTCTCGGGCCGGCAAGGATGGCGAGGCAATCGTTGAGTTCATCGTCGAGGCGGAAGACGTAGCACATCTGGAAAGAATTGTCACCGGATTGCGCACAATCCCCGGCGTGCGCGATGTGGAACGCGCAAGCAAGCTGTAAGCACCGCCGGAGCGCGCCCGGCCTCTGGTAAGGTGAATCGAGTTCACCCGATGCCCGGTCTCGACAAACGCAGGATCCTGCAGGGGTCCGCTTCGAATCTCACGCGCGTATTTCTGGGCATGTTGATTTCCCTGGTGCTGCCGCACTTCCTGGTGCGCCAGATGGGAACAGCGGAGTACAGCGCCTGGGTGCTCATTCTGCAGCTCAGCGCGTATGTGAACCTGCTCGATCTGGGATTGCAGACTGCGATCGGAAAATTTATTGCCGAATACCAGGCGGCAAACAATCCACTGGCGGCCCGCAGAACAGTGAGCACCGCGTTCACCGTGATGATCGGCGCTGCAATCGTCGGGGCCATTGCGATCTTCGGGATGGCATGGCAGGTGCCGCGGCTCTTCAGCCAGATGCCGCCGTCGCTTGTCGGCGATGTGCGCTCTGGTTTGCTGGTGGTCGGGCTCTCGGTAGCGTTCTCGCTGCCCTTCGGCGTTTTTCTTGCCACCTTCACCGGGCTGCAGGAATACGGCTTCCCTACCGTGGTGATCGCGGCAAGCCGCGTGCTCTCGACGGTCGGGCTCATTGTTCTGCTCCTGATGCGCGGCAATTTGGTCGAGCTGGCTCTGCTGATGGCCGCCTGCAATATCGCCACCGCGCTTGCGCAGTTCGCCGGATGGAAGCGCTATGCCGGCGACCGCATCGGCTTCGACCTCTTTGGATTTGATAGCGGCACGTCGAAACGGCTGCTGGAATATTGCGGCATCCTGACGATCTGGATGATCGGCAACCTGCTGATCAGTGGACTGGATACGGCGATCGTCGGGCACTTTGATTACAAGAACACGGGCTATTACGCGGTGGCGGGGAGCGCCACGAATTTCATGCTGCTGCTGGTGGGCAACATGCTGGGGCCGCTGTTGCCGGCGATCTCGTCCCTGCAGGTGCAGCGCACCTCGCAGGAGCTGGGCCTGCTGCTGATCCGGGCGACGCGGCTCTCGACTGCTCTGCTTTGCATGCTGGGCATCCCGCTGCTCCTTTTAGGGTTTCCGCTGTTACGAATCTGGGTTGGGGCGCATTATGCATCTCACGCGATGGTGTACCTGGAGTTGCTGGTGATCGCGAATGTGGTGCGCCAGCTTGGCTACCCATACGCGCTGATGGTGGTCGGGCTTGGGCAGCAGCGCTACGCGACAGTGTCGCCGGTGCTCGAAGCAATCACTAACCTGGTCAGCAGCGTGCTGCTGGCGCGGCGCTACGGGGCCATCGGCGCAGCCATGGGCACATGTATTGGCGCGGCCGCCGGCGTGCTGGCCCATCTGTTCATCAGTATCCCGCGGACTCAGGGAGCCGTGACGGTGAGCCGCCTGCGCCTGGTTCGGGATGGTGTAGCCCGCCCACTGTTGAGCTTTCTGCCGCTGTTGCTCTGTCTGCCGTTCTGGCGGCGGCTCTCGATGCTGCCCCTTCCGATTCCGGCGCTGGCGCTATGGTCGATTGCCACGGCTTCGATCCTTTGGTGGATCGGGCTTGCGCCCAGTGACCGCAGACAGATGACGCATGCGGCGCGCAGGGCGGTATCCTGAGAGAGTGCTGTTACCAAATCGCGCCGCTTGAGGTGGGATTCTCTGTCGTCATTGCTGCCTTCTATGTCACAAGCCGCGCACCTTACTGCAGTTCTCGTACTCTACGGCCAGTCTCCCAGCCAGAGCGCTGCGCTTTCCTCGCTGCTGGATGCGGTATCGCGACAGCCGGAGACAGCAAAGCGCATCTCGCTGTTTATCTATGACAACTCTCCGCAGCCGCACCCGGCTCCGCAAGGTGGCGCGCTGGAGATGCACTACATCCACGATCCGGAAAATGCAGGACTGGCGCGGGCGTACAACGCGGTCCTGGCGCGGGCGCAGGCCGAAGGCAGCTCGTGGCTGCTGCTGCTTGATCAGGACACGCGGCTCTCCGAAGAGTATCTGAAGGAATTGCTGGATGCTGCCGATGCGCTCCAGAGATCCGCGGATGTGGGCGCCATAGTGCCCAAGCTGTGGGCGGGCAAACGCCTCTACTCGCCGGATGCGCCATTTCTATGGCAGATTCGCAGGCAATTCGCAAGCGAGCATTATGCCGTGAAAGAAGAGATCACAGGTACCCTGCCGCGGCCGCTTACCGCTTACAATTCCGGCGCGGCGCTGCGGGTGAGCGCGCTCGAGAAGATCGGCGGCTTCCCCGAGGACTTCTGGCTCGACTTCCTGGATCACGCGGTCTTTCAGCAACTGCACCTCCATGGGTACGGCGTGTGGGTGATGCGCACCGTGCTGCAGCAGAACCTGTCTCACTTCGACCTGAATACGGTGCCGATGTGGCGGCATTGGAGCGTACTGGCCGCACAGACGCGATTCGTTCTGCGCTTCGGTCACACGTCCGATCGCCTGTTCTTCCGGTGGTGGCTTCTCAAGACCAGTCGGCACTATCTGGTCGCCTGCCGCGATGGCCGGGTGTGGCGGATGCGCGCGATGCAGGCCCTCCGAATGCGCCCGATGGCAGCCCGGTGCCCTGAGGGCCGGCGTGCCTAGACTTCCGGATGCAGAAACGATCTCGGTCGCTCTCTGCACTTACAACGGCGCTCAGTTTCTGGAGGAGCAGCTTGCCAGCCTACAGGGGCAGGACCGCCGGCCCGACGAGCTTGTGGTGTGCGACGACGGATCCAGGGACACAACAGTGCGGCTGCTGGAGTCGTTTGCCCGCATCGCCCCGTTCCCAGTTCGTATCCACATCAACCCGGTAAACCTTGGGTCTACGCGGAACTTCGATCATGCGCTGCGACTCTGCGCAGGCAGTCTCGTGGCGTTCTGCGATCAGGATGATGTGTGGCATGCGACGCGTCTCTCCGAGGGCGTGCGGCTGTTTGCGGAGAATCCCCGGCTGCAACTGTTTTTTTCGAATGGACAATTGATTGACGACATGGGCATGCGCCTGCCCGGCCGGCTATGGGACAAGTTCACGTTCGACAGCAAAATCCAGGAACGTCTCCGCGCAGGCGACATGTTGCCGCTGGTGCGGTACCGGTTTGTCACCGGGGCTACCATGCTGTTTCGCACTCGCTTGCGCGACTATCTGTGCCCGGCCGCCGGTGAATGGCTGCATGATGGGTGGATCGCCGCCCTGGCCGCGTGTATGGGCGGGGTGGCATTTCTAGACGAGCCTTTGATCCAGTACCGGGTGCATGCGGCACAGCAGGTGGGCACCGGGCCGGGGCAACGGCCGAAGCCCTTTGCGGAGCTGGCGGAGGAACACTGGCTGGGAGCGGACTGGCACCGCCATGAGATCCAGTTGCTGATGGATTGCGTGAACCGCGTGCCGGCTTCCCTGCGCACGGCCGCGGCGGACGACTTCGCGCGCCAGGTTGCATTCCTGACCATGCGATTGACGCTGCCCGCCAGGCGCTGGTCGCGACCGGCACACATGTCGCCCTATCGTGCAGATTATGTGCGACGCGCCAGCGGTTGGAAGAGCATGCTGCTCGATCTGCTGCTACCCAAGCGCAATGATGAGAGAGGATCCGCGGCAGCCTGCGGCTTCTCGGCGCTCACAGGCCAACGGCGCGACATATGATGGTCGGGACGACAATTACCCATCTTCAGGAGCAGGCGTGAGCGATTTGAAGCAGGCAGTCAGCACCCCCAGCGCACCGGCGGCGATCGGGCCGTATTCGCAGGCAGTCCGCATCGGTAACGTCCTCTACAGCTCCGGGCAGGTGGCGCTCGATCCGGCTACGGGCGCGGTCGTTCCCGGCGGCATCGCCGAGCAGACAACCCGAGCGATCGAGAACCTGAAAGCGGTGCTGACCGCGGCGGGCGCAAGCTTTGCACAGGTGGTGAAGACCACGGTCTTCCTGAAGAGCATGGGCGACTTCGCGGCGATGAACGAGGTGTACGGCCGGTACTTTGCCACAGATGGCGTGGTGGCGCCGGCGCGCTCGACGGTGGAGGTGGCGAGGCTTCCCAAGGATGGGCTGGTGGAAATCGAGGTGATCGCGCACCTGTAACGGGCGTTCATCCATCTAATGGGCAGGAAGTGAGGATGGAATGGCTGAGACGAATGTGAAGCCGGACAAGATCGAAAAGACGGACAAGGAGTGGCGCGCGCAATTGACGCCGGAACAGTACCACGTCACGCGCGAGAAGGGGACGGAAGCGCCGTTTTCCGGGAAGCTATATCGCAATCACGCGGACGGGATGTACCACTGCGTTGCATGCGGCGCGGAGCTGTTCAAGAGCGATACCAAATTTGAGTCCGGCAGCGGCTGGCCGAGTTTTTTCCTACCGGTGAACTCCGCTGCTGTGGAGACGCACACAGACCGGAGCCACGGGATGGAGCGGGTAGAGGCGACCTGCGCCCGCTGCGGCGCGCACCTGGGGCATGTCTTCCCGGATGGGCCGCGGCCGACGGGACTGCGCTACTGCATCAACTCGGCAGCACTGGATTTTGAGGGAGAGCAGAAGGAGCCGGCGAAGTAAGTCGCTGGATCGAGCACATGAAAAAGCCCCGTTGTGGACGGGGCTTTTCTGTTTGCAAAGGCGAAGGTGCTAGGCCTTGGTGACTTTGCCGGCCTTGATGCAGCTGGTGCAGACGCGAATGCGCTTGTTGCCACCGCCGACCTTGGCCTTTACCGGGCGCAGGTTTACGTTCCAGCGGCGGCGGGTGATGTTGTGCGCATGGGAGATGTTGTTGCCGAATTGCGGGCCTTTGCCGCAGACTTCACATACCTGTGCCATAAAGCGAACTCCGAACTTGATTGAAATCTGTACGCTGCGGCCATGGGAGGCATCCTCACCAGAGATTCAGGAGCCGCTTACGCGAGTCATCAGTGTATCGCGAATCGCGGCGGGAGGGAAGGTCACGTTACCTCCGCACCCCCCTCCCCACCCCATCCGCTGTTCGGCTTGTAAGCCCTGTGGCAGCAGTGAGCTAGCCGTGGTGCCGTGGGCTAAATGCGGTGTCTAAAGGACTTAGCGGCCAGCAATTGCGAGCCGGCCAGGATCTGGTTGGCGAAAAAACGGCCCGCCGCTTGTGACAAAGGAAAAGCCACCGCGGAGGTGGCTTGCTCTTTTTGACTCTCTAACTCCATTGTAGCGAGTTGGAAGAATTAACCGGCACATTTGCTGTGGATTCGCCCACGCCTGTTCCAGAATGAGACCTCGACCTGGTGCCGCATACTGGAAGGACGCGCATGGAGAGTCAAAGCCGCTTCTGGAGCAGGACGAAGTATGCCTTCTGGGCGGCCTTTGTCGTGCGCGTTGCCTACATGACACTGGCCCACACGTATCGGGTGCGGCCGTTTCCGGATCACTTCGACTACGGGTGGGAGATGGGGCGGATCGCCCGCGCGCTAGTGACCGGGTATGGCTTTGCTGATCCGTTCAAGGGCCATACGGGGCCTACCGCTTGGGTGGGGCCGCTGTATCCGCTGCTGATGGCGGGCGTTTTCAAGCTGACTGGTGTCTACACGGCAGCATCGGCCTGGATCCTGCTGGCGCTCAATTCCCTGTTCAGCGCGCTCACGGTGTTTCCCATTGCGGCGATTGCGGGGCGGTGTTTTGGGCGCGGCGAGCGGATTGGGCAATGGGCGATATGGCTGTGGGCGCTTTATCCCGCGGCGATGCAGTTCGCGGTGCGGTGGATCTGGGAGACCAGCCTGAGCACGCTGCTGTTTACCTGCACGTTTGCGCTGGCGCTCCGGATGCGCGGGCGCGCGCCGGAACGGCCCGGGCGTTTCGCGATGCGCGATTGGGTGCTTTTCGGGCTTCTGTGGGGCGCAATTGCGCTGGCCAACCCGGCTCTGGTGGTTTTTCTCCCCTGTGCGGGGCTCTGGGCTCTGATGGGACGAGGACCGGTGCTGGCGAGGGGACTTGCCGGGGCATTGGTGAGCGCGGCGGTGTTTCTGGCCATGCTGGCGCCCTGGATGGCGCGAAATGCGCGGGTTTTCCATCACTTTGTGCCGCTGCGGTCGAATTTTGGCGCAGAGCTTTACCTGGGAAATGGCCCGGGGGCGACGGGGCTGCTGATGGAATACGAGCATCCGGAAAAAGACCCGCAGCAGCTACGGCTCTACCGGCAAATGGGCGAGTACAGCTACGCGAAGATGCGGGGGGAGATGGCAAAGCGCGTCATCGCGGCAGATCCGGGTCTGTTTGCGCGCAATACGTTGAAGCGGCTGTATTTTTTCTGGTTCGGGGTGCCTTCGGCGAGCGGGAACTGGGCGACGCGGTTCTTCCGGAGCCTGAATTACGGGTTTCTGAGCACGACGGGGATTCTGGGGATGTTGCTGGCGCTCAGGCGGCGGGTGTACGGGGCTTGGCTCTTCTTCTTTGCTTTCCTGTCGGTGCCGGCGGTGTTCTATTTCGTGACGGTGCATGCGCGGTTCCGGCATCCGCTGGAGCCGTTGATTGCGGTTTTGGGGGTGTTCTTATTTCAAAGCGGGAGTCGGTGAGACCCACGTCCCAACACCAGGGACATGGGGCACCCGGCCACACAGAACAGCCAGCTATTAGTCGAGTTTGAGATTTTCGGTCTGAACCGACTTCAAAAGTCGGGAGATCATGGGACGAGTGTAGGCTTCCTGTGGGTCTTCGTCCCGATTGTTGCCGTGGTAGTATTCGCCCTCATCAAAGGCAAGGTACACCGCCCAA
>DASVAI010000002.1:0-4046 GCA_036376445.1 Acidobacteriaceae bacterium | reverse complement strand
TACACTAGAAGCACGCCATGGCGAAGTTTGAAGACTCACTCAAACGGTTGGAAACAATCGTTGCGCAGCTCGAAGAAGGCGACCTGCCGCTCGAGGACTCGCTGAAGCTCTTCGAGGAAGGCATGCGTCTCTCCGCTGTCTGCAAGGAAGAGCTCGACGCCGCCGAAGGCAAGGTACAGATCCTGCTCAAGCAGCGCGACGGCTCCATGAAGACCGAGCCCTTTCCGCCTCAGTCGCAGAAGTGATTTCAGCGCGCGTCGGCCCGCTCTCGCTCCGCTTCCCGCATCAGGTATAGAGTGAAAGTATCGGCGAAGGGCCTTACTGTCTGCCGCCCTTCTGCCCCAGGCTGGAGGTGCTCGTGGCAGAGCAGGATCGCAGTCCAGGTACGGAAGCCGTAACAGAAGAACAGCCCGAAAATCAGGAAAAGCCCTTCGGGCATTTCACCCGCCGCACATTCATCGCACAACTCGGAGCCGCCGGCATCGCCGCCACCGCCTCGCCCGCGCTCGCCGCTGCGACCACGCAGGAACCGCCGACCGAAGCTCCCGCGGCCCACGAAACCACCGTCCAGGTCACGCTCAAGATCAACGGCAAACAGCAGGCCCTCAACATCGAGCCGCGCGTCACTCTGCTCGACTGCCTGCGCGAGCGCCTCAATCTCACCGGCACCAAGAAGGGATGCGACCACGGCCAGTGCGGCGCATGCACCGTGCACATCAATGGCCGCCGCGTGAACTCCTGCCTCACCTTCGCCGCCATGCACGACGGCGACGAGATCACTACCATCGAAGGCCTCGGCCAGCCCGGCAATCTCGATCCCATGCAGGCAGCATTCGTCGAGCACGACGCCTACCAGTGCGGCTACTGCACCTCCGGTCAGATCATGTCCGCGGTCGCGATGCTCAAAGAGCCCTGGGGCCCCGACGACAAGGACATCCGCGAAGCCATGTCCGGCAACATCTGCCGCTGCGGCGCATATCCCAACATCCTCGCCGCCGTCAAGCAGGTGCGCGGAGGGAGGACAGCATGATCGACTTCGCCCTCACCCGCGCCGACACTCCGCCGCAGGCCTCGCAGCAGGCCGCCGCCTCCAAAACCGCACAGCAGGGCGCGGACATCCGCTTCGTCGCCGGCGGCACCACGCTCATCGATCTCATGAAACTCGATGTCGAAACGCCGCGCCGCGTCATCGATATTAATCGGCTCGAGCTCGCGCGTACCGAACCCCAGTCCGACGGCTCACTGCGCATCGGCGCGATGGTCCGCAACTCCGATCTCGCGCAGGACCCCAACGTCCTCCGCGACTATCCTGTGCTCTCGCAAGCCCTGCTCTCTGGCGCCACTGGACAGTTGCGCAACATGGCCACCACCGGCGGCAATCTCCTCCAGCGCACACGCTGCCAGTACTTCCGCGACCTCAGCTACACCCAGTGCAACAAGCGCACACCTGGTTCCGGCTGCGCAGCGCTCGATGGCCCCAATCGCATTCACGCCATCCTCGGCACCAGCGAGCACTGCATCGCCACCCATCCATCCGACATGGCGGTTGCCATGATGGCGCTCGACGCCCGCATCCACATCCTCGGCCAGCAGGGCGAGCGCGAAATCGCCATCGGCGACTTCTATCTCCTGCCCGGCAGCACCCCGAACCTCGAAAACCTGCTCAAGCCCGGCGACCTCATCACGCACGTCACGCTTCCGCCGCTCGCATCCGGCACGCGCTCCCATTACCTCAAGCTCCGCGACCGCGCCTCCTACGAATTCGCGCTCGCCTCCGCAGCCGTAGTCGTCCAGGCAGAAGGCGGCCGCATCCGCAAAGCGCGCATCGCCTTCGGCGGCATCGGCACGCGCCCCTGGCGCTCACCGGAAGCCGAGCGCGCCCTCGAAGGAAAAGCCGTGCACGAGGCCACCTTCCGTGCCGCGGCGGACGCCGCACTCCGCAATGCAAAGCCGCAGCGAGATAATGCATTCAAAGTCGAACTCGCTAAACGCTGCCTCGTCCGCGCGCTCACCACCGTTACCGCATAAGGAGCGACATGGCCACTTCCGCATCCATCATCGGCAAAGCGGTACCTCGCATCGACGGCCCGCTCAAGACCAGCGGCTCCGCGAAATATTCCTCCGACCACAACTTCCCCCGTATGGTCTACGCCGTGCCGGTCTCAAGCCCGGTCGGCAAAGGTCGCATCCGCAGCCTCGACAGCTCCGCCGCAGAATCCATGCCCGGCGTCGTGCGCGTCTACAGCCACGGCAAAGTCCCGCCTATCTATCGCCCCATTCCGCACACGCGCGGCGCCCGCATTGACGAGCAGCGCCCGCCTTTCGAGGATGACACCATCTACTACAACGGCCAATACGTCGCTCTCGTGGTTGCAGAATCCTTCGAGCGGGCAAAGGCCGCCGCCCGCACCATCAAGGTCGAGTACGATGCCCAGACACCAAACGTCACCACCGACCTGGGCGACGGCTTCACCGACAAGATGCGCGAGGAAAGCAAGCGCGGGGACGTCGACTCCGCCTTCGCGAGCGCTCCCGTCAAGCTCGACCAGACCTACGTCACCCCCGCTGAGACCCACAACCCAATCGAGCTGCACGCCTCCGTTGCCACATGGGATGGCACGCGATTCACCCTGTACGAAACCACGCAGGCCGTCATGAACCACCAGGCCGTCATAGCGCAGATGCTCGGTGTCCCGCGCGAGAACGTGCAGATTGTCATGAAGTTCCTCGGCTCCGGCTTCGGCGGCAAGCTCTGGCCCTGGTCGCATGCGATGCTCGCTGCCGTGGCTGCGCGCGATCTCAATCGCCCTGTCAAGCTCGTCGTCGACCGCTCGCAGATGTTCACCTCCGTCGGTCACCGCCCGCGTACCCAGCAGCGCATCCGCATCGGCGCAACACCCCAGGGCAAACTCGTCAGCCTGGAGCACGACTACGCCAACCACAGCTCCATGGCGCAGGTCGGCACCTTCCGCGAAAATTGCGGCGAAGCCACACCCTTCCTCTACAGCACGCCCAATCTCCGCGTGCGCTCCGCCGTTGTCGATCGCAACATTGGCACACCAACGCCCATGCGCGGCCCCGGCGCTGTGCCCGGGCTCTACGCGCTCGAATCTGCTATGGACGAGATGGCCATCAAGCTCAAGCTCGATCCCGTGCAGTTCCGCCTGATGAACGAGCCGAGGATCGATGAAGGCATGAACGTGCCGTTCTCCTCGCGGCACCTCAAGGAGTGCATCACCACCGGCGCGGAGAAATTCGGCTGGTCGGCTCGCAAGCCCGAAGTCGGCGCAATGCGCAAAGGCGACCTCGTCCTCGGCTGGGGAATGGCCTGTTGCTCCTGGCCCGCGGGACGCGGCGCATGCAAGGCCACGCTTTCACTCCGCGACGACGGCACTGCGCGGATCGCCTGCGCCACGCAGGACATCGGCACCGGAACCTACACCGTCTTCGCGCAGGTAGTCTCGGAAAAAACCGGCCTCCCGCTGCACAAGATCGATGTCGTGCTCGGCAACTCCTCCCTGCCGCCCGGACCCACCTCCGGCGGTTCCATGGTCACCGGCACCGTCATCCCCGCCATCATTCAGGCGGCCGACGCAGCTATCCGGCAACTGCTCACCCTCGCGAGCAGCGCAAACGGCACGCCCCTCCGGCAGCACAAACCCGATGAGCTTGCACTCACCGACGGCCGTATCCATTTCAAGACCGAGCCCGCTTCCGGTGGCGTTCCGTTCGAGAGCATTCTGCAGCATGCCAACATTCGGTCTGCCGAAGGCGAGGGCAACTCCGGCCCCAGCTCCGACGATCCCACGAACCACAAATATTCCTTCCATTCCTACGGAGCGCATTTTCTCGAAGTGGAATGGGACCCTGGCATCGCGCGTCTCCGCGTCAGCCGAGTCGTCACCGTAATCGACGGAGGCCAGATGGTCAATCTCAAAGCCGCTCGAAACCAGATCGAGGGAGCCATCGTGATGGGCGTGGGCATGGGCATGCTCGAACACACCATCTACGACCCGCGCAACGGGCGCCCCGTCAATTGCAACATG
>DASVAI010000492.1:0-3296 GCA_036376445.1 Acidobacteriaceae bacterium | reverse complement strand
GCTCCTCGAAACGCCCAAAGGCGGGCACAACATCGTCACCGGCATCGGCCTCTACACGAACGGCATCAACGATCGCGCCGTCGGGGCGCTCTGGCGGTCCGGCGCAGACTCGCTCATGGACGACGTGCGCTTTCTCGGCGGCCACGGAACCAATGCCGCCGACGGCACGCGCATCAATCCGTACAACAATACCCACACCGCCGATCCCGACATGCATCGCCGCTGGGATTCGCAATACCCCAGCCTCTGGGTCACCGACGGCGGAGGCGGCACCTTCGCCAACATATGGACGCCCAGCACCTTCGCGCAGGCCGGTCTGTATGTCTCCAACACCACCACGCCCGGGCGCGTCTACGAGCTATCGAGCGAGCACCACGTCCGCAACGAAGTGAAACTCGACCGCGTCGAGAACTGGGAACTCATCGCGCTGCAAACGGAAGAGGAGCGCGGCGAAAGTCCGTTCGCGCTGCCCCTGGAAATCTCGCGCTCCCGCAACATCACGGTCGCCAACTATCACGGCTATCGCGTCATCAGCAGCTATCAGCCGTTCTGCTGCGCTGTGAAGATCTCAGCGTCATCAAACATCCGCATCCGCAACATGCATACCGACAGCAACAGTAAGGTGGCTTTCGATAACGCGCTCGATGACACCACGGCGCACGCCGAAGTCCGCCCCCGCGAGTTTGCCTCGCTTGATATTCCCGGCAGCGCAGCGTCGCAGCCGCAAGACACCGCCGTCTCTGTGCTCGCGCCCGGAGCGAAGGTTGAGCGTCTCGCCACCGGCTTCTTCTCCATCTCCGGTGCCGCTGCCGATCCGCAGGGCCAGCTCTATTTCGTGGACACCCACTGGCAGCGCATCTATCGCTGGTCGCCGGAAACAAAAGAAGCCGTGGTCATCCGCGACAACCCGCTCGAGCCGACGAATCTCGTCTTCGACAATTCCGGCGATCTCATCGTTGTCTCTTACGCCGGCAATGGAACCGTCTACAGCTTCCGTCCCGACCAGCCCGAAACCGAAATCACCATGCTCAAGCCCGAGCCTGCCGCGCCGCGCCCCGGCATGACGGCCATGCGCTCACTCGATACATGGGAGAGCGACGGCATCGCGACGCCGCGACCGTATCAATACATCTCGCCCGACCACAGCCTCTTCATCCCCGCCGCCGAAGACTTCGTGCAGGGCACGCTCTCCTGGGGCACCAAGATGGCCGACATCCTGCACGCCTTCGGCATCGCCAGAGTCATACCCGGCCATCCCTTCTACGTCAGTGACGAGGCGCAGCAGAAGACATACAAGGTCAACGTAACCGAATCAGGAACAGTCTCCGATATGCACCTCTTTGTGGACGCCGGCGGAGAAAGCGTCGCGCAGGACAAGGACGGCAATGTGTATCTCGCCGCCGGCCAGGTGCAGGTCTACTCGCCGCAAGGCAAGCTCATCGGCCGCATTGACGTTCCGGAGCGCCCCATCGACCTCGTCTTCGGCGGACCGGATCGCCGCACGCTCTTCATCCTCACGCACGCATCGCTCTACTCAGTCCGGACACAGTCTCCCGGCTTGTGATCCGTCATCGCACTGCCACCGCGGTACGCCGCCGCGAGAGATTCGCCACCAGATATACCGGCACTCCGGCCGCGGCAATGATCATCGCAAACTTCAGCGCGGACATGCCCGCCACCGTCTCCGTGCGCGACGCATACAGCGCATATACCGTCAGCGCAGCCGGGCTCAGCCCCAGTAACACTGGAACCCAGTCCGGCCCCGGAATCCGAAACGGCCGCGGCAGCGTCGGCTCGGTCCTTCGCAGCACCACCAGCGCCACAAACTCCAGAATCATCGAGAGTCCCCACAGCACAAGATCAATTGAAATCAGCCGTTCAAATGAAAACCCCAGCGCAAGCGCCCAGCACGCGCCGCACGCCAGCACCGCCACCCACGGCGATCCATTGTTCAGCCGTTTCGTAAATACCGCGGGGAGAAATCCATCTTCCGCCATAGCATGCGGCAGCCGCGTGTAGCTGAGCGTCAGATTGCTGAAGGTGCCAAAGTCATCGATCACGCCGGCAAGCACCACCGCCAGCGCCAGCGCCGGGCCGCCCAGCGCGCGGGCTGCATCCACCCACGCACCGGTCGAAAAACGCGCCGCCGGAATCCCCGCCCATGCCACCGCAGCAATCGGAATTGCATACGTCAGCATGATCATCACCACGGCCAGCAGGATCACCCGCGGATAATTCCGCTGCGGGTTATCCACTTCATTTGCCACCGTGGTTGCGTTATCCCATCCCATGTAGTTCCACATCGCCACCAGCACGGCGGTTGAAAAATCACGCCCCGCCGGCCGCGCCATTGCCGCGTGACCGCCAAACATCCCATGCACGCCCTGGAATCCGACCCACACCGCGATGCCCACAATCACCACGTACGGCGAGATCGAAATCATCCACAGCCTCACAGAGCCTTCACCCACCGCGGCGGCTCCGCGCAGGTTCCACAGCACCGCACCCGCCACAATCGACAACTCCAGCACCAGTCCCCAGTGCTCACGCGTCAGCGCCGGCGCAATCCGCTCCAGGTACAGCACAAACGTGGTCGGATAAATCGCCATATCGAACACCGACGACGACAGCGAAAGCCACGCCTCCTGAAATCCCCAGAAGGGCCCCAGCGCGCGCCGTACCCATGCATAGAAACCGCCTTCGGCCGGCACAGCGGCCGCCAGCTCGCCCAGCATCAGCGCCGTCGGAAAACTCCAGAAGAAGGGAAGCAGCAGTAGCAACAGCAGCGCATGCCCGTAGCCGCCGTAGCCAATGATGTCTTCCAGGTCGTACGGCCCACCCGAGACCATGAAGTAGGTCGCCGCCAGCAGCGGAAGCAGCCGAAGCTTGCGTACGCCGCTCCTCGAAGATGCGGCCGCGGGCGCGAGAGAAGCCCCGGAAGAAGCCCCGGAAAAAGCCATAGACGGACTCTATCGCAAGCACCACGCCTCCACGCATACAATCCAACCGGGGAGCCACCATGACAGCTCTTCTCGCTGATCTTCGCTTCGCGTTACGCCAGTTGCGCCGTGCGCCAGGCTTCGCACTCGCCGCCATCCTCACGCTCGCCCTCGGAATCGGCGCCACCACTGCGGTCTACAGCGTCGCTTACGGCGTGCTCATCGATCCCTTCGCGTATCGCGACGTAAACACGCTCGCCACGCCTTCCATCTGCCGCCCCGATCAGCCGCGATGCTCATGGCGCATCTACACTGCAACCCAGGTCGCGCGCCTCGCGCGGCGTACCGACATCTTCA
>DASVAI010000486.1:0-15645 GCA_036376445.1 Acidobacteriaceae bacterium | reverse complement strand
GCTGTGCGAGGTGTAGAAGAGAGGCTCGATGAAGAACGAGTTAGTGGTGCCCGATGGCGTGAAGGATGATCCGAAGGCGTTTGAGCTGGTGCGTGCGTGGGTGGCCGAGGGCGAGCTGCATGTGAGTTTGCAGATGGGCGGCTGGGACGATCCGGCGGCGTGGGGCACGGTGCTGGCGGACCTGGTTCGGCATGTGGCTCGGTTTTATGAAGAGAAGAAGGGGCTTGATCCGGAGCAGACGATGGAGCGGGTGCGGGATGCGATGGATGGGGAACTAGATGGGGATTAACTCGGTCTTCTACTTTGAGTTGCCGTCGACAGAAAATAGGCTTAGTGCCGGCCCACAATTACCGATGTCCCTGGTGGCACGAAGGTGCAGTTGCCGTTACTGCATGCCCGCTCCATCATCTTCACGGTTTCCAACTGAATAAACTGCTCGGGAGAGAGCTGCATCGCCTCTCGATAAGCATTGTCAGCCTTTGCGCGGCTTTGTTCCGATTGAGCGCGTGCATCCTCAGCAAGCTTCTTCTGTTGCTCGGTCTGAATTCGTTGCTCCTGAGTGGCAGTCTCGATCCTCTGATTTTTGACGGCATCAGGCGGTATCGCTCTTCCAATCGTAAGAGTGATCAGTTGAACAGGCAGCTTCTTAGCTGTGATGAAGTTATTCAGTCCTTTTGTGATTTCCGCGTCGATGGTGTCTATTGCGCTCGCGCTGATGGCGACTTCGTTCATTCCGTGTTGACGTACTTGCTGACGGACCAGACTCATGAATGGCGCGTCGAGGTTATTGGCATACCAATTGGGCCCGAACTGGCTGATGAGTCTCACCGAGTCGGTAACTTGAATGTTCATGATGGCGTGGAAGCTAACGGGTACTCCGTCGGCTGTCATGGTATCTGGCAAGTCTTGTTGATAGGCGAGGGGTTGCATGTTGACATCAATTCCGTCTGTTGTTGCTGCCACGAAGGTGCGGCCGGCACGAACAGGTTCGGGATTAACCCCTCCATGTCCAAAAAATATCGGCTTTTCTACTAAAACAACCTCGTGCCCCGCATCAGGCGCGATCGATCTGCACCCCACCATTGCTAAAAGAAGCATAGCTACTACTGCTGCGAGGATTCCCAGGGATGCTCTATTTGCTTTGAGCAGTTTGGTTCCGGATTGGCTATCACCAAGGACAGGAGGGGTTCTCATCGAGGGGGTGAGTCGTGGATTCTTTGAGGCAGGAGAGAGTGTAGCATCCGTTTGCGACGCGTCAACGTTACTTTGATATCGGCGATCTTCAATAGCGTCAGTGCGCCGGCGATCCATCCGGCCACGATCACTGCCAATACAGGCAGGATAAGATCGCCGATCCGCACCCGGAGTGTCTTTAGGCAAACTCTAACAGTCGATCGATCAGGAGTTAAACGAAACCGAGTACGCCGAGCTACCGGCTTGCAAGCAGCTCGGCCTTTTTCCATCGCGGGCTCTTCCTTAAGAGGCTGCTGCGACGATTTTGCTGAAAGACGCGGGATCGAGCGATGCGCCGCCGATTAATGCGCCATCGATGTCCGGCTGATTGCAGAGGTGGCCCGCGTTGTCGGGCTTGACGGAGCCGCCGTAGAGGATGCGCATCGCTTCGCTGGCCGGCTTGCCGAGGAGCTGCGCGACTTCATTGCGGATGATGGCGTGGGCTTCCTGTGCGATCTCGGGAGTGGCGGTGCGGCCGGTGCCGATGGCCCAGACGGGCTCGTAGGCGATGACGATGGGGGCGGCCTGCGCGGCGTCGATGCTGTCGAGGGCGCGGCTGGTCTGGCGGCGGAGGACGGCTTCAGTCTCGCCGTTTTCGCGCTGGTCGAGATGCTCACCCACGCAGACGATGGGGATGAGCTTGTGGCGCAGGGCAGTGTGGAGCTTTTTGTTGACGAACTCGTCGGTTTCGCCGAAGTACTGACGCCGCTCTGAGTGGCCGATGAGGACGTGGGTGCCGCCAGCGGCAATGACCATGGGCGCGGAAATCTCTCCGGTGAATGCGCCTTCGTCGGCGAAGTAAATGTTTTGCGCGCCGATTTTGAGGGTTGAGCCCTTTGCCGCTTCGATGGTGGCCGGCAGATCGATGGACGGCGGGAAGAGCGCGACTTCGACGTTGCCGGGGAGCGGGGATTTCAGGAAGGCTGAGACGAACGCCTGGGCTTCAGTGGGGGTCTTGTACATCTTCCAGTTCGCGGCGAGGAGGGGAATGCGCATGGTTCCTTTCAGGTGGTGCAGGTGTCGTTTTCAGAAATACCAGATTCTCATGGACTTCGGGAGGGCAGCATTGGAGCAAACGACGTTAAACACCAAAATCTAATGTTGCATCAATGGTCAAATTGGTGCAACATGGCTCTATGCGAACCAGTGTCAATATTGATGCGGATGCTTATGATTTTGCCTCTGCGTATGCACACGCTAGGGGGATCACGCTAGGGGCGGCGATCAGCGAACTCCTCCGCCGAGCGGAACATGCGCCGGAACCGAAGAACAGGTCACGCCGATTGAAAAGAAGTCCGCGTGGGTATCTCGTCATTGCCGGGACAGGCGATGTCATCACTCCAGAGATGGTGAAGGAAGCCTCAGAGGATGACGTTGTCTAAGGGCAAGTATCTCCTTGACGTGAATGTGTTGTATGCGCTGCTTGCTGAGAACCATGTGCATCATCGTGTCGTGTCAGAGTGGTTCGATTCCCCGGGACTGCAATGGGCTATCTGTCCGCTTACAGAGGCTGGTTTCCTCCGTAACGCGACTGCGCTTCGGCCCGGTCAGATCACAATGAGCGACGCAAGCGACATTCTTGCGGAGCTGAGGAAGGAGCCGGGATATCACTTTGTGCCTATTGCCGCCGACTGGCATACGCTATGCAGCCCGTTCTTCCATAGGCTATATGGCACTAAGCAGGTTACGGATGCTTACCTCCTAGGGCTGGCCATGCGAGAGGGGATGATCCTTGCCACGCTAGACAAAGGCATCGTTCATCTCGCCGGAGAGTACCGGAGCAGCGTGCTGCTGGTCGCGGAGCCATCCGCTCGATTGCAGTAGCTTGCAGGCAGCAGTCTACTCGCGGTGGGAAATTGCTTTGATCTGGGGCAGGACGCCGGGCTGGCGGCCGCGGGAGATGGGCACTACCTTGTCGCTTCGGTTTCGGGATTTCGGATCTTTGGGCGCCCAGTAGTTGGCGACGGAGTAGCTGTGCTCATCGGGGAAGGAGCGGTCGAGGCTGGAGCCGAGTCCGAGGCCGGCGAGCAGTCCGCAGAAACCCGCAATGAAGAGAATGACACTCTGCGCGATGCCGGAGCTGAGGGAGTGCTGCAGGTGGCCGTGCTCGATCCAGCGGAGAAGGTGCTGCTCGGCCGAGATACCGATGCCGCCGCACACAACGAACCCGAGAGGCGTCAGCATCATCCTGTAACGCCATGGATGCAGGGAGCGGACGAAGGTCCCCGCGAAGCCCGCGATGATGAATGCAACGACACCACTGAACAGGATGGCGGCGTTGAGGAGAAATACTGAAGGCACGGAAACAATCCCTCATTGACCCGGGGAAGGATACAGGAAGCTTACGGCTTCTTCTTCAACGCTTCAACCCCGGGAAGTGCTTTACCCTCAAGAAATTCGAGGGAAGCGCCTCCGCCTGTGGATATGTGGGTAATTCGATCGGCCACACCCGCCTGCTTGATGGCTGAGACAGAGTCTCCGCCGCCGACAATGGAGACGGCATCTCGGTTTGCGGCAACGAGTTCTGCAATGGCCATTGTGCCGTGGGCAAAGGCGGGCATTTCAAAGACGCCCATGGGGCCGTTCCAGACAATGGTGCTGGCGTCGGCGATTTCGCGGGCGAAGAGATCCACGGTCTTGGGCCCGATATCGAGCGCCATCCATTCGGCGGGGAAGGGCTCGTCGTTATTGACGGTCTTGGTCTTGGCGTCGGGCGCGAACTTATTGGCGAGGACGTGATCGATGGGGAGGAGGAAACGCACGCCGCGCTTCTTCGCCGCCGCGATCGCCTGGCGGGCGACGTCGAGCTTGTCCACTTCAACGAGGGACTTGCCGACTTCCATGCCCTGCGCTTTCAGGAAGGTGTAGGCCATGCCACCGCCGATGAGGATGGCGTTGACCTTGGTGAGCAGATTGTCGATGACCTCGATTTTGTCGGAGACCTTTGCCCCGCCGAGGATAGCGACGAAGGGTTTTGCGGGAGTGGTAAGGGCCTTACCGAGATAGTTGAGCTCTTTTTCCATGAGCAGGCCGGCGACGGAGTTCTGGACGAAGTGGGTGATGCCTTCGGTGGAGGCATGCGCGCGATGGGCGGAGCCGAACGCGTCGTTGACGTAGACCTGACACAGGCCGGCGAGTTTTTTTGCGAAGGCGGGATCGTTAGCTTCTTCTTCGGCGTGGAAGCGGAGATTTTCGAGCAGCAGCACCTTGCCGTCTTCGAGCTTGATGGTGAGCTCGCGGGCGAGATCGCCGACGCAGTCGGGCGCGAAGGCGACGTTGACCTGTTCGCCGATGGCGTGGTCGAGCATGACGCGGAGGCGGTCCACGATGGGGCGAAGGCTGTATTTGGGAGTGGGCTTGCCCTTGGGACGGCCTAGATGCGAGCAGAGGATGACCTTGCCGCGATGGCGCAGGACGAACTCGATGGTGGGGAGGGTTTCGCGGATGCGGGTGTCGTCGAGGATTTCAGTGCCGTCATCGGAGAGGGGCACGTTGAAGTCGACGCGGATCAGCACATGCTGATGCTGCAGTTGGTTAGTGCCGTTGGTGAGGCTGCGGATCGAGGGGATGTGCATGACTAGAAGCTTAACCTTCCTGGCGGTCGAGAACAGCATCTGCCTCGATCTCGATGCGCCATGAGGGATGGAGAAGTGCGGCGACGACGACCATGGTCGCGGCGGGACGGATGGCGCCTAAGAGTTCGCCGTGGACTTTGCCGACGGCTTCCCAGTCCGCCGCGCGCGTGAGGTACATGCGGGTGCGGACGACATTGCGCAGCGATGCGCCGGCCTTTGTGAGGGCCTGCTCGATGATGCGGAAAGTCTGGCGGGTCTGCTCCTCGACGGAGGCGCCGTCCGCGCCGACGGGGCCGGTGCCGGAGACGTAGATCGTGTTGCCGTGGCGCACTGCGCGCGAGAAGCCGATGACGGGTTCGAAAGGCGAACTGCCCGAGATGTTCTGTCGTGCCGACATGTCTATCTGACGGGAATGAAGCGGAGCGCCCGGTGTGGGCGCTCCGCTGCTGTGCGGTGGTTCTTAGAGCCCCTTCTTCACCAGGAAGAGGATCAGGTCGCGAACACGGTTGGAGTAGCCCCACTCATTGTCGTACCAGGAGATGACCTTCACCATGTTGCCAATGACCTTGGTGAGGGGCGCATCGATGATGGAGGAGAGCGGGTTGCCCTTGTAGTCGGCGGAGACGAGCTCGTTCTCTTCGACGCCGAGGATGCCCTTGAGCGGACCGGCGGCGTGCTTTTTGAGCGCGTCGTTGACGATCTGGACCGAGACCGGCTTCTCGACGGTGACGGTGAGATCGACGACCGAGACGACGGGCGTGGGCACGCGCAGCGAGAAGCCGTCGAGCTTGCCCTTGAGCTGCGGCAGGACCAGATGCAGTGCCTTGGCGGCGCCGGTCGAGGTGGGGATGATCGACAGGGCGGCGGCGCGGGCGCGGCGGAGGTCCTTGTGCGGGAAGTCGAGTGTGACCTGATCGTTGGTGTAGCTGTGGATGGTATTCATCAGGCCGTTGATGATGCCAAATTCTTCATCCAATACTTTTGCTAACGGCGCCAGGCAATTGGTGGTGCAAGATGCGTTGGAGATGACGTTGTGGGCTTTCGGATCATACTTGTTCTCGTTGACGCCAAGGACGACGGTGAGATCGTCGTTGGTGGCGGGCGCCGAGATAATGACCTTTTTGACCGCGCCCTGCAGGTGAGCCTTGGCCTTGGTGGCGTCTGTGAAGTGGCCGGTGGACTCGACGACGACCTGTGCGCCAACGGAGGACCAGTCGAGCTTTGCGGGGTCGCGCTCGGCGAAGACCTTGATCTTCTTGCCGTCGACCGTGATGAAGTCCTCGCCGGCGGTGATGTTGTGCGGCAGGTTGCCCAGGATGGAGTCGTATTTGAGCAGATGCGCCAGGGTTTTGGGCGAGGTGAGGTCGTTGACGGCAACAAATTCGAGTTCGGGATTGCCAAGCGAAGCGCGGAAAACGTTGCGGCCGATGCGGCCGAAGCCGTTGATGCCTACCTTCACAGCCATCTAAATAAAGTCTCCTCAGGAGTGGTGATGGGAAGTGTTCGCGAAGCCGACGCTGTTATTTGTCAGCTGCAAACTGCGCGATGTTCACGGCTTCCTTCTTCGATGCTAGCACCTCGGCCGCATCTTCTCGGGAATTGAGGCCAAGTTGGGTCATTTACCAACCTATACCGCTCACCGCTCGACGTGGGGGTTGTGCGCCCGTTTCATGAGCGCGTCCTCCTGGCGAGGGGTGAACACATTTGATTCTGGCGAGTAAGTACATGTTCGTATTCGCCTTACAATTGTTTGATCTGCCGTCGGTATCGTGTTGACAACATCAGCGTGTGTCGAGGTGAGAATGCTCGAGACGGTAAAAGCTTTGATCAAGAGCATGCCTGCAATTGGTCCCCAACTGGCGAACCTCCGGAACCCGTTTAAAGGCTCTTGGGATTATTGGGAACGGCGCTACAGCGCAGGCGGCAATTCCGGCGATGGAAGTTATGGCAGACTTGCGGAATTCAAAGCGGGCTTTCTCAATGGGTTTGTAGAGGAGCATCACGTTTCTTCCGTGATCGAATACGGGAGCGGAGACGGTGCGCAGCTCAGACTTGCGCGCTACCCAAACTATACGGGCATCGATGTCTCTCCAACAGCGGTGAAGATATGCCGGGAACATTTTACCGGCGACTCTTCGAAACGATTTTTCCATACCGACGCGATTCCAGAAGGCACCACGGGCGATCTGGCGTTATCGATAGATGTGATTTATCACCTCATCGAGGACGCCGTTTTCGAAGTCTATATGCGGCAGATGTTTGACTCCGCGCAACGTTTCGTAATCGTCTACTCAAGCGACATCGATCAGGATTGGCCGAAGAAGCACGTTCGCCACCGGCAATTTACGAAATGGATTGCAGAAAACAGGCCGGAATGGAGTTTGCAATCATTCGTTAAAAATCCGTATCCCTTCGATGTCGCGGATCAACGTAACACGTCGTTCGCCGACTTTTATATCTTCGGGCATAGGGCTTAAAGCCGAACACCAGTTCCCATGGCGCTCGTGGTTGCACACTTATTGCGACAGCGGCGATAGCTGTGTACGATCCAAGCAGGCGCCTGTCGTGCGCCGGAAAACCGATGAGACGACGCTCGAAACGCGCCCCCAACCTCTCTGAGCAGACTGGAAGAATAGGACAGGAGCTGCCTGCGAACCAGCCTGCGCCGCTGCAGCCGAATTATGCCGGCGCGGATTATGCGTCGTCTGCGCCGCAGCCATCGCAGGCCAAGCCCTCTGCGGCGAAGGCGCCGGTTGTCGGCAGCGATCTGGATGACGTGGGTCATCAGAGCGATGCGGCCGCAGATGGTGGAGCGACGGCCGGCACACCTGCTCCGGAAGGAAAGCTGATTGTGGAGACGCAGCCGGAATCGCCTTCCGCCGTGCCGCCGGAGGCGCCGAGCGCGGCGCGGCCCTCGCGCGGTTTTGTGGTGCTGACAATCGGACTGCCGGGCTCGGGGAAGACGACTTGGTTCAAGCGGCGAGGAGTGACGCCGCTCTCAAGCGATCTGTTGCGGACAATCCTGTTCGACGATATTACGGAGCAGCGCTACCAGGGGCTGGTGTTCTCGACGCTGCGGTCGCTGCTGCGCGCGCGGCTGATCGCGAAGATGCCGTGGAATTATGTGGACGCGACGAACCTGTCGCCGCATGAACGCCGGCAATGGATCAAGATGGCGAAGAGCTTTGGCTATGAGGTGCAGGCGGTGTTCTTCGATGTGCCGTTTGAGGTGTGCATGGACCGGAACCGGCGGCGGGAGCGGACGGTGAGCGACGATTCGATGCACAAGATGGCCGAGCGCCTGCGGCCGCCGAGCTTCAAAGAAGGGTTCTCGAAGATCACAGTGGTGCGGGTCAAGGGGCAGCCGGCTCCCACGCCGGAGAGCGCGATGAGTGCGCCGGTGCCTGTGGATGAGATTGGGATCGATGAGGGCGACGACGAGATGGGCGAGGAGTAGGGACTGGCCGTCCGGGCAAAGCGTCTGCGGCGCGTTTTGGGGGTCGCTTCCTTTGGTCGCTCACATCAAGTTCGGCTCCGCTTCGCTTCGCTACGGTCGGATGACGAGTCTGATAGTTGAGTGAGGCCGGACCCTCCCGGCCCTTTTCTTTTCCCGGAGGCAGAAGGATGCCGGCAGCGATCGAGTTCCGGAGTGTGAGCTATCGGCTGCCGGATGGGCGCGCGCTGCTCCATGATGTGACGCTGGAGGTGGCGGCGGGGACCACGGTTGCGCTGCTGGGGAAGAGCGGGTCGGGGAAGACGACGCTGCTGCGAACCGTCAACGGGATGCACGGCATCAGCAGCGGCGAGGTGCTGGTGCGCGGGCGTCCGGTTGCGAGCCAGGACACGATTGCGTTGCGGCGTTCGATCGGATACGTGGTCCAGGAGACCGGATTGTTTCCGCACTTCACGGTCGGGCGGAATATCGGACTGGTGCTGGAGATTGAGGGCAGGAGCCGTGGGGAGATCCAGGAGCGCGCGCGGGCGTTGCTGGAGATGGTGGGGTTGCACGCGGAGGAGTTTGCCGAGCGAATGCCGCATGAGCTTTCCGGCGGGCAGCGGCAGCGCGTGGGACTGGCGCGCGCGCTGGCGGCAGGGCAGGACATTCTGCTGATGGATGAGCCGTTTGGCGCGCTGGACCCGCTGACGCGCGCGGAGATGCAGGACGTGCTGCGCAACCTGACCATGCATGTGCAGGAAAAGCGCACGACCGTGCTGCTGGTGACGCACGATCTGGAGGAGGCGCTGTACCTGGCGGAGCGCGTCGTGCTGCTGGAGGATGGGCGCGTGGCGGCGAACCTCAGGGCGGATGAGTTTCTCTCTTCGACTTTGCCTGCGGTGCAGGCGTATGTGCAGGCGGTGCGGCGGCGGGTGGGGGCGCACTCCTGATGGCGGGCGGCGGGTTTCTTGCGCAGCATTGGGACGAGATTGCGACGCTGACGCTGGAGCATCTGTGGCTGACGGGCGCGGCGATGCTGTTTGCGACGGCGATTTCAATTCCGCTTGGGATTTTGATCGCGCGCAGGCGCGGGCTGGCGCGGCCGGTGCTGGGCGTCGTGAACACGCTGCAGACGATTCCCAGCCTGGCGATGTTCGGTTTTCTGCTGCCGCTTCCGTTCATCGGAGAGCGGGCAGCGCGGATCGCGATTGTCGCGCTGGTGGGATATGCGCTGCTGCCGATTGTGCGCAACACGTATACGGGGATTACGGGTGTGGATGCGACGGTGATGGATGTGGCGGTGGCGATGGGGATGACGCGCGGGCAGCGGCTGATGAAAGTGGAGCTACCGCTGGCCATGCCGTACATACTGGCGGGACTGCGTACCGCGACGGTGACGTGCGTGGGGATCGCAACGATTGCGGCGGCGGTGGGCGCGGGCGGGCTTGGAGAGTTTATCTTTCGCGGCGTTGCTTCGGTGGACAACCGGCTGGTGCTGGCGGGGGCGATCCCGGCCGCATTGCTGGCGCTCGCGGCGGATGGATTTCTTGGATTGCTGGAATGGAAGCTGCGCGTGCCGGGCGAGCGGCGGCCGTGAAACGCGGCATTGCGGTCGCGGTGTGGATGTTGCTGGCCATGGGCGCGGTTTCGTGTGGGCCGCCGCGGGTGAACCGCCCCGTGATTGGCGCGAAGAACTTTACCGAGCAGGTGCTGCTGGGCGAGCTGCTGGCGCAGCATATCGAAGCGCGCACCGGGCTGAAGGTGGACCGGCGCTTTTATCTTGCGGGTAGTTACATATGCCAGCAGGCGCTGACGGCGGGGCGCATCGATGGGTACGTGGAGTACACGGGCACGGCGCTGACCGCAATTTTGAAGCAGCCGATGGATAAGGATCGGGCGCAGGTGCCCGCGACGGTGAAGCGGCTGTACCGGGAAAAGTATGGAGTCGAAGTCGGCGATTCGCTCGGGTTTGAGAATACGTTCGCGATGATTGTTCGCAGCGAGGACGCGCAACGGCTGCACGTTGCGACGCTGAGCGAGGCGGCGCGCGTGACGCCGGAATGGAAACTCGGGGTGGGGTACGAGTTTGAGGAGCGGCCGGATGGGCTGCGCGGGCTGGAGGCGGCGTATGGGTTGAAATTTGCGGGGCCGCCGCGCACGATGGACCTTGGGCTGCTGTATCGCGCGATCGCGCAGCGGCAGGTGGACATGATCGCGGGGAACTCGACCGACGGGCCGATCCGCGCGCTGCATCTGACGATACTGACGGATGACCGGCATTACTTTCCGCCATACGATGCGGTGCCGCTATTTCGCGAGGACGCCTACCAGCGCTGGCCGCAGATGCGAGCGGCGGTGGCGGAGCTTGCGGGGAAGGTGAGCGCAGAGGAGATGCAGGCGATGAATGAAGCAGTGGACCGCGAGCATCAGGACGTGGCGGTGGTGGTGCGAGAGTTCCGCGAGAGGAAGGGATTGTGACCGAGGCAGCGACAAAATCGCCTCGCGCGCCGGAGCCGTGGCTGCGGGGGACGCTGACAGAGCTTCCCGCGGTGATTCGGGCTGTGCTGCATGCGCTGGAGCTGGCGCGTGAGGATGCGGAGCGCTGGTGCGGGGGCCTGATTGGGCTGGAAGTGAATCTCGAACCGGCTGGGTTGCCTTCGGTTGCGTTTCAACTGCGGCATATCAGCGGAAGCGTGGATCGCCTGCTGACGTATGCCGAGGGGCGGGAACTGAACGAAGCGCAACTGGCGGAGCTGAAGCGGGAGGCAGAGCCGGCGGGCGCGCTGCCGCGGACGCTGCTCGGGGAGTTTGGGGAGTCCATGGAGCGGGCCGCGGCGCGGACTCGCGCCTTTGCCGGAGTTGATCTGGAAACGCCGCGTTCTGTGGGGCATAAGCAGTTGCCTACGACAGTTGGCGGGCTGCTGGTGCATGTTGCGGACCACACGCAGCGGCATGTGGGGCAGATGGTGACGACGGTGAAGCTGGTGAAGGCGAGTCGCGCGGGCTGACTACTTTGCCTGTATTTCGCTGAAGAGGTGGCCCAATTGCGCCTGCTTGGTTTCGAGGTAGCGTTCGGCCAACGGGGAGGCGGGAGGCACTTCGGCGGAGATGCGCTCCACGACGCGGATGCCTTGCTCTTCGAGCGCGGCGATCTTCTCGGGGTTGTTGGTCATGAGTCGCACTTCGTGCACGCCGAGCAGCTTGAGTGCCTTGGCGGGGACTTCGAAGATGCGGCAGTCGGCCTTGAAGCCGAGCTCGACATTGGCCTGAACGGTGTCGAGTCCGTTGTCCTGCAGTTCGTAGGCGCGGAGTTTGGCCATGAGACCGATGCCGCGACCTTCCTGCTGTTCATAGATGAGGATGCCGGCGCCCTCGTCGGCGATGCGCTGCATGGCGAGCTCGAACTGCTGGCGGCAATCGCAGCGGAGTGAGCCGAATACGTCTCCGGTGAGGCACTGTGAGTGAATGCGGACAACCGGAGGCGCGGCATGGATGTCTCCCATGACGAGCGCGACGCAGCTTTCGACGCGGCGGGCGGGCGGCGGGTCGCCGGGGCGGCAGGGCTCCGGCTGAGCAATGGCGCCTTCAAAACCGTGGATGCGGAAATTTCCCCAGCGAGAGGGGAAGTCTGCCTCCGCAACCTTGGTGACCGTGATGGAAGACATAAGTAGATTATAGTTCGAGGCAATTGAAACATTTTCGGTAACCGCGTGATCGGTCCGTCGATCGCTCTTGTGGCTTTTCTTTACGGAAAAGCCACAAGAGAGAATTTCCAAGGCCCACAGTATTACCGAAAATGCCTGGGGCCACTTTGATCAATCCACTTCTACATATGTACGACCCGAAGCTGGTCTGGATTTCGCTGCTGATCAAGCTGGGTATCGCCGCGGCGATCTCAAGCGCGCTGGCGCGGTCGCGTGTCTTCAAGCGGCTGCTGTTTGCGGAGGACCGCAGCGCGGGCGAGACGATCGGGCTGCTGGCGTGCATCTGCATTCCGCTGACGCTTGGCGTCTGGGCGCGGGTGACGGTGCCGAACTTCCTCGCGGCGGACATTGCATTTGAAACGACGATCATTCTGGGTGTGCTGCTGGGACCGTGGTGGGCGGCAGTAGGCAGTACCGTCCTGTCGATTCCGGCGATGGCGCACGGCGAATATTTGACGCTCCCGTTTCATCTTTGCGTGGCGATGGTGGCGGGGCTTTATGGCCGGCTGGTTGATGCGGAGGATGTGTGGTCATTCTCGCCGTTTATCGACCTGAGTATTTACCGCTGGGTGCGGCGAAACCTGGAACGCCCGCGACTGGACCGGCAGATCCTGCTGCTGGGGCTGATCGTGGTGATGCAGATGGCGCGGATGGAGCTGGCGAAGCTCTATCCGAAGCTGCTGTTCGTGCTGGATACGCGAAGCTGGTGGGTGCGGCTTGCGATCTATGCGTGTCCGGCGGTAGTGGTGGGGATTCCGCTGAAGATATGGAACGCGATCCAGATTGAGCAGAAGCTGGAAGAGCAGAAGCGGCTGGTGCTGGAGGCGCGGTTCGATGCGCTGCAGCGGCAGATCAATCCGCATTTTCTGTTTAACACGCTGAATTCGATCGGGTCGCTGGTGCGATTTCAGCCCGAGATGGCGCGAGAGATGATCGTGCGGCTGGCGAATATTCTGCGCGCGCTACTGCGGGACCATGACAATTTTGTGCCGCTGCGCGATGAGCTTGCATTCACGGATGACTATCTGGGGATTGAAGTCGTGCGCTTTGGCGCGGACAAGCTGCGGGTGGAGCGAGAGATTGAGCCGGAGACGCTGGAGGCGATGGTGCCCAGCATGGTGCTGCAGCCGCTGATCGAGAACAGCATCAAGCATGGGCTGGAGCCGCGGCTGGAAGGCGGCACGGTGACACTGCGCAGCCGTGTGCGCGAGGGCCGGCTGGTCGTGGATATCGAAGATGATGGCGTCGGGATTATGCCGGCGCGAGCCGCGGCGGTAGGCGCGGTGACGGCACATTCGCGATCGGGCAACGGAATCGGCATGAAGAACGTGCGCGAGCGCCTGGAGGTGCTGTATGGGGGCGATGCGCGGTTTGAGGTGGAGAGCCGGCCGGGACGGGGGACGCGCGTGACGCTGGAGATGCCGATGATGTATTACGCGGCAGATGGCGGGGGCGCTTCGTCGGTTTAGAAGGCGGTGAGGGCTCCGCGTATTCGATGCAGGCCCGGAAATCCGCGAAAGTACAACGAAGGATGTATTCAGTCTGCCCCGGGCGGCACCTATGTTGTTACCTATCGGTGTAGATGGTGAATCTCCTGGGTGAGAGTTTATGAAAAAGTCAACTCGTATCTTTATCCTTCCTGCCCTGGTAATCGCAGCGCAGATTGCCTTAGCCGCCGGTATTGCCGGGCCGCAATCGCCGCAACCTGTTCCGCCGATCATCCAGCCGTATCCGGGACCTGTCGGGCCTAGTGGCCCGGTCGATCCGACTCCCACGCAGCCTCCTCCAGCGTCTTAGGGGCAATGCGATGCACCTGGGAACCGTGGATTACGTGCTGTGGGTGAGCGGGTTCTGTTTGAACCTGGGCCTGCTCTGCGTGCTGCTGCAGAAGCGGCGGTTTCAGCGATTTCCGTGGTTCACGCTGCTGATCGCGCAGGACGCGGTGCAGACAATTGTGCTGTTTTGCGTGCACAAATATCCAGGGCTCAACTTCTACACGTATTGGAGCTTTGAGACGCTGGATGCTCTGCTGCGCCTGATTGTGCTCTATGAGGTGGCGCACGTCCTGCTGGCGCAGTGCGGCATGAGTCTTACGGGACTTGTCCGGCGCTATTGGAGCTTTTTCGCCGTGCTCGCCGGTGTGCTGGCTACGGTTGCGTGGCTTTCGCCGTCGAGTCCCTACCTCCCGATCCGAGTTGCGCTTCGCGTCAGCCAGATGTCCTCGATTTGCGTGGGTGGGGTGACGTCGCTGCTGATCATGGCGACATTCTTTTTAGGACTTCGCTTCCGCATCCATGCCCAGGCCGTGCTTTACGGACTGGCTCTCTACATGTTCGGCAAGATGTGGGTGCACACGCTGCTGCTGTTGCTGGGCAACCTGCAGCAATGGTCTGCGCTGGAAGTAGGGCTCAAGCCGGTGTACCACCTGACCCTGCTGATCTGGATTGCCTGTCTCTGGTTCGAAGAACCGGAAGTGAGGCCGACGCGGGAGATGCAGCGAACGATGCGGCCCGAGCTCGCCTAGAACTGCTTACGATTGCGCGGTCTGCGGCAGGAAGCAGGCGAGAGCTACAGCACTTAGAGGCGAAGCATCCAGCTGACGAGCAGCAGGGCGACAATGCCGAGAATGATATGACCGATCCACTGCAGAGGCGTGCGCGGGCGTCCGAACTGGAACATCGAGGGATCCTAGCAGCCGCTCCGTGCAATCTGTCCCGCGGATTCGGAGCCGGTCATCAATACGGCCGATAGTGGGAGGGCGGGTAGTTCGGCTCCGCTAAATCGAAGAGCTTCCAGATACCGAGGACAAGCAGAGCGATTACGCCTCCAATGATCGCAGCGCCGATCAGTTTGGCAAGGATGATCAGAATCGGAATGGCGATCAGGGCGAAGATCACCAGGACGACGAGGCCAAGGAAACACGCGAGGGAGTGCATCGCAGATACCTCCACGATGCTTGGTACGCAAGTCGCGGCCAGTTGGTTGCGTGTTCTCTGCTTCGCCAAAACTTCGCCTTGCGCGACTATGGTTCGTGCCGATCGTTGGCGAGTACCTGTTCGTAATACTTTTCGTAGAGCGGAATGATGCGCGAGGCGCAGAAGTGGTCCTGTGCGGTCTGGCGGGCGGCAGCGCCCATCGCATCCAATTGTGCCGGATCCTGCAGCAACTGGATGGCGCGCTCGGCCATGGCATCGACATCGCCGACGGGGAAGAGGCAGCCGGAGATGCCGTCCTCGATGAGTTCGGGCACGCCGCCGACGCGGGTGGCGATGGCGGGCACGCGGCAGGCCATGGCTTCCAGCGCGGCGAGGCCGAAGGATTCGAGCTCGCTGGGCATGAGCATGAGGTCGGCGAGGGGGAGCAGTTCGGTGACGCTGTCCTGCTTGCCGAGAAAGTGGACGCGGTCGCGGATGCCGAGGGTGAAGGAGAGCATTTCGGCCTGCGAGCGGTCCGGGCCGTCGCCGACCAGCAGCAGATGGGAGGGGACCTGCTTCGCGATTCGAGCGAAGATCTGCACGCAGTCTGTGACGCGCTTGACGGGGCGGAAGTTGGACAGGTGAATGAGCAGCTTTTCGCCTGGCCCGGCCCACGTGGCGCGGCCTTTCTGTCTTTCGTCCGGCTTCATCGGCACGTAGACATCGCAGTTGACGAAGTTGGGAATGGCCTCGATGGGACGCGTGATCGAGAAGTCGGTGAT
>DASVAI010000359.1:0-4359 GCA_036376445.1 Acidobacteriaceae bacterium | reverse complement strand
CAGCGCGCGCGATGCATCGTTGGCCGCGGAGCCGTTCAACGTCACCGTCGCGTTGTTCACGCTTACCTGGATGTCCTGTCCCGCCAGCGCGGACTCCGCATTGATCCGGGTCTGAACATCGTTTGCGATCTCCTGATCGCTGCGTGGTGCGGGCGCCGCGGCGGGAGCCGGTTTCTCATTGCTTGCGCTGCTGGGCAAAAACTGTTTGCAGCCGGTTGCAACCAGCAGCGACCCCGTGAGGAAGCCCGCCTGCAACGCACGACGGGTGAACGACCAGGTCGTCATAACCAAGGATCCTTTCGAACAAAAACTTGTTTGCTTTCTATTTGAACGCCTTTTGCGGGAAATGTCGCGCACGGAATGCGGCGCTTTCAACCCGGCGTGCACGCGGAACACCTGCCCGCGCCCCCCTTGGCCAATCATGAGAACTAAGGCCTCCTGGCTGGCAGCGGCTCTTTCTTCGCGGGCATCTTACTATTTTTGATACCTTTGTGATCCGCGGCAGAACGGCCGCACAATGAGGCTGGGCATGGCTCGGAGAGAGCGTCGACGAAGAACAGGGTTCTTGGTCAACAAAATGAAGAGGGCTGGCTGCGTCGGCAGGCACAGCAGCGTAAAGGGGAGACTGCACATGTCGGATAAGGGTGGTGGGTTCGGTTGGTTTCTGGTCGGCCTGGGAATCGGCGCGGCCGTGGGCGTGCTCTATGCGCCGAAAGCGGGCTACGAGACGAGGGAAGACCTGGCCTCCTCGGCCCGCGAAGGGACGGAATATATGCGCGAGCAGTCCCGCCGCGCCGCCGAAAAGGTCAGCGACTTCGCCGATCGCGGACGCGATCAGCTAAACGAGTATGTCGATCGCGGCAAGGACGCTGTCGATCGCGGGCGTTCGCAATGGAACCAGTATGTGGACCGCGGCCGTCAAGAGGTCAGCGATCAGGTCGATCGCGTGAACACCGCGGTGGATGAAGGCAAGCGCGCCTACGAGAGCACGTCATCCGGCGAGGACACCGAGCGCATTTCGAGCGCGGTCGAAGCCGGCCGTCAGGCATATCGCACGACCTGATTCCCACAGAACCGTCGGGCCGCGACCGCGATACACTGGGCGCGGCCCTTCCCCAGCCAATCTTTTTCTCTTGAAGGAAGCGGCACATGCAAGACCCACTCGCCCCCTACCTCCTGGCACTCACAATCATCATCGGGGTTGCGGTGCTGTTCTTCATCGGCGTTCTCGCCGCCCTAGCTGGGGTCATCCTGCAAACCCGCAAGCGCGTTCACCGGGCCCTTGAACATTATGAAAAAGAGATCGCGCCCAACATTGTCCCGATGGTCAAATCAGCGCGTTCGACCGTGGACGCTCTTGGTCCCAAGCTGAAGCACATCACCGAGAATATGGTCCAAGTCAGCGACATCCTCCGCAGTGAGACGCAGCACATCACCGTATCGCTCAGCGATGTGGTCGAACGCACCCATCAGCAGGCCGCGCGTGTCGACAACATTGTCTCCAGTACGCTCAACGGCATCGGCCATGCCACTGCCGCCGTCCAGGAGGGTCTCTCCGCGCCTCTCCGCCACATCACCGGCGTCATCGACGGACTCCGCGCCGGCTTCGGCTCTCTGCGCCGCAAACGCGCTCACTCCAACGGCCACGCCCCTGCCGCGGTCATCGTTCGCAAAGTCGAACAGGATCCTTACTAGCGCCGGAAAGGAGCTCCAGATGTCTGTCCTCAATCCAGGAATCGACGTTCTCCAAACCAGGCTTCCAAAAGTCATCAGCCCGAAGGCGCACGGAATCATCGACTATGCACACGCCGCCTTCTTCTTCACTCTTGGGCTCCTGTGCAGGCGCTCCAACAAGCCTGCCGCGCGCGCCGCGTTTGCCACCAGCGGCTTCATCCTTGCGCAATCCCTGCTCACGGATTACCGCTTCGGCTGGAAGCCGCTGATCTCCTTCGAAACGCACGGCAAGATGGATTCGGTCTTCGCCTCCGCCTCCTGGGCTGTCCCCGCTGTCTTCGGCTTCCGCGGAACGATGGCGGCGAAGATCTTTGAAGGGAACTCACTCGCTGAGGCTTCCGTTGTCGGCATGACAGATTGGAGCAGCGAGCGCGCCCATCGCGAGCGACTCGCCGCCTGATTTTCTAAATCGATCTCACTGGCTATGGAAGCCGGCATGGGTCGTTCGTGTGACGATCCAGCCTTTTGATCGCATGCGCGTGTCACCTCGTCCCTCATAGTAGCTACTTGGCTCATTCTCAAGGACTTCAGCCGCCCGTGCGTTCACCGGACTTTCATCCGCGGATTTCATCTTGCTTTCATTCCTTCGTTAGAGTTACCGTTTACCGTCTTTCATAGTTGTTACCGAAAACAGAGATGTCCCCTGTGCTGTTTCATTTCTTGAGGAGGCTCCTATGAAGCACTTCATCCCCCGGACCTGGTGTCGGTGTATCGTCGCGCTGTTTGTTACCTTCTGTCTCTGCGCGTGTCTGCATGCGCAGGTCAACACCGCCAGCCTCTCCGGCCTGGTCACCGATCCCAGCGGCGCCATCGTTCCAAACGCTACCGTTACGGTCACCAATCAGGCCACCGGCTACACCCGCACCGTCACAACCGACGCCGCCGGCAACTATTCACTCCAGAATCTGCCCATCGGACAGTACACTGCCCGCGTCCAGGGCCCCGGCTTCAGCACCACGCAGGAAAACGTAACCCTCAATGTGGCGGAAAAAGGACGCCGCGACTTCTCGCTCAAGGTTGGCTCCGCACAGCAGACGGTCGAGGTCCAGGCAGAGGGCGCGAACCTCTCGCCCGACGACGCCTCCATCAGCACCGTCGTCGGCTCCCAGACCATCGAGCAGACTCCGCTTTATCTCCGCAACTGGGACGACCTGCTCCGCGTCGTGCCCGGCGTCCAGATTGCGCGCTACACCCAGCAGAGCGGCGCCACTTCCGCTGGTCGTACCGGCGACTTCAACGTAAACGGCGTCCACTCACTGCAAAACAACTTCATCCTCGACGGCATCGACAACAACACCTTCTCGGAAAACGTGCAGGAACTGAGCACCCAATCCGCGCACCCCTCGGTCGATGTGATCGCCGAGTTCAACGTGATCACCAACCCCTACTCGGCGGAATACGGCCGCGCCCCCGGCGCCGCCGTCTCCGTCAACACCAAGGGCGGCACCAACCAGATCCACGGCCTCGCCTACGAGTACCTGCGCAACAACTACTTTGACGCGAACGACTGGATCTCCAATCACAACGGCCTGACAAAGCCTGAGAACAATCAGCATCAGTTCGGTGGCAACTTCGGCGCTCCCATCCTCAAGAACCGTCTCTTCGGCTTCTTTAACTACGAGGGCACGCGCATCAAGCAGGGTGTCTCCCGCACCGCAACCGTGCCGCTTCCGAATGAGCGCAGCGGCGACTTCAGCCCCGCCACTGCCTCGGCGCTCGGCCTCAGCTATCCCACCATCTACGACCCCCAGACGGGCCAGCCATTCCCCAACAACACGATCCCCGCGAACCGCATGGATCCGGTCATGGCAAAGCTCATCGCGCTCTTCCCTCTGCCCAATGCGCGCGGCAACTCGGGTGCTGCCAACCTCAACAACTTCGTTCGCAACGCGCTCGCCCAGGACAACACCGATAACTACAACGGCCGCGTCGACTGGACCCCTTCCGAGAAGAACAGCATCTTCGCCCGCTACAACTACTCCAACCGCTTCCGCTTCATCCCCGGCTATCTAGGCGGACTCGCCGACGGCACCAGCACATCGGCATGGGGCCGCCAGAAGCTCAAGAATCACAGCCTCGTCCTAGGCTGGACCCACATCTTCGGTCCCACCCTGGTCAACGACTTCCGCTTCGGATGGGTGCGCAATTACTCCTTCGCCGAACAGGATCCCTTCGCGCTCCAGCAGTTCGCCGGTGACTTCGTTCCCGGCATCCCCATCAACCCTGCAATTGGCGGCGGCGTTCCGCAGACCACCTTCACCAACTTCGGCTTCCTCGGCTCGCCGGACTTCCTGCCCAAGCAGCAGGTTCCTCAGCAGTTTCAATACAACGACACGCTCTCCTGGACGCACGCCCGGCATGCCTTCAAATTCGGCGCATCGCTCTATCTGCCCATGCGCAATCTCTTTCAGGATGAGCCCGGCATGCGCGGCGACCTCGGGTTCAGCGGCATCTTCACCTGCCAGCGCAACGAAAAGAGCCAGTGCGTCTCCGGCACCGGCCTCTCCTATGCAGACGGTCTTCTCGGCCTGGTGCAAAGCAATCAGCTCACCAACGTGCACTTCGTAGACCAGCGGCTCTGGATGCTCTCCGGCTTCTTCGAAGATGACTGGAAGGTCACGCCGA
>DASVAI010000471.1:0-2351 GCA_036376445.1 Acidobacteriaceae bacterium | reverse complement strand
GAAAGCCGAAGAGGCACGCGAAGCCATCCGGCAGAGTGTGACGCTGGCCGAGCAGGCGCGTCGCGAATACCAAGCGAGCGAAATCGGATCGGGCCGCGGGCCGCGTCGCATCTGGATCGCGGGATCACTGGGCGCGTATGGAGCTGCACTGCACAATGGCGCGGAGTTCCATGGGCGCTACGATATCGGTCGCGCTGGGCTTGCCGCGTTCCACGCGGATCGCGTCGAAGCGATGACAGGCACGAACGCGGACTTCCTCGCCTTCGAAACAGTTCCCCTGCTGGAAGAGGCAGAAGCGATTCTGGATGCGCTCACGCGCTTTCCGACGCTTGCAGCGTATATCAGTTTTAGCTGCCGCGATGATGGACACACCGGCCACGGTGAGGCGATCGAAGATTGCGCGCGGCTGCTGGATGCTCATCCGCAAATCATTGCTATGGGTGTGAACTGCACGGCACCGCGACACATCCTGCCGCTGATCCGGAGGATCCGCGATGTGAGCAGCAAACGCATTGCGGTATACCCAAACTCGGGCGAGACGTGGGCAGCGGAAACGCGTAGCTGGGCAGGCTCGTCCGATCCGGCGCAGTTTGGTGCACTGGCGCATGCATGGCGGGAGGCCGGTGCGGATTGGATTGGCGGCTGCTGCCGCACCGGTCCGCGGCATATTCGCGCGATCAAAGAAGCAATGAGCACTTGAATTTCTTTTTCCACAGCCGACTGGAATTGGCCGACAACCGGCGACGACGACGCTGACTCTTACTGATTAGCGGAAGAGAAATCTTCCAAAAGGAGAGAGTAACCGAATGACAATCAAGAGAATCGGCAACGAGTCTCGCGATTGGCAGCGAGGTAGCTCGTACAACGACCGTTACGACGGGAGAGTGAGGGAGACTCGGGCCGAGTACCGACATCCCGCATGATCCCGGGATAACAACGTTGTGATCTGGATTACCCGATCCAGATCTTCGAAAATACGGACAGCAAAGGGGCGAACTCCGAAAGGATTCGCCTTTTTGCATTGGGGCGGGACCATGAATCGCCGCGCAGTGGAGTGATCGTGGCGGCATCCCAAGCAGCAGTGCGATATAGAACCGAACAGTTGCCTGACCGTCCGTCTGGCGACAGCGACCCAGCGGGTGACCGTCACTGTGAGCCAGGTTGAGTTGGCTCAGGAAGAGGTAAAGACCCAGGAGAAACAGCGTGCGCTGGTGATCTTCCCAAACTTCTACAGCAGTTACATCTGGAATGCTGCGCCCCTGAACAGCCGACAGAAGTTCGACCTTGCACTGCATTCAGTGAACTTCCTCGTGGTGGGTGCGGAGGCAGGCTTCCTGCAGTACACCGATACGTATCACTACGGGACAGGAGCGGAAGCCTACGCGAAATATTACGGCTCGACCTTCGCCGACACGGCGATCGCCCACATTCTCGGCAGCGCGGTGCTTCCGTCGCTTCTGCACCAGGATCCCCGTTATTTCTACAAAGGCAGCGCAGCAAGACGTCTCGCGCGCTTTACGCCATCAGCCGCGCGGTCATTACGCGCAACGACGCCGGCCGTGACGTACCGAATTACTCCTCTGTAGCAGGGAGCCTGATGGCGGGCGCCATCTCCAACGCCTACCATCCGGCGACCGACCGCGGCGTCGGGCTGACGTTCCGTAACGGCGCCATTGCGATCGGCGGCCATGCCTTTGAGAACCTGATCCGCGAATTCATTCTTCGCCAGTTAACCTCTCATGTTCCCGAGTCCGGCGTCGGGGAGCCGCCCCCGAAATAGGCTGTCTGCCGGGGCAGAAGTGGAGGCCGGAGGGCGCGCCGATTTCCAACCCACATCTGGCGCATGACCCGGCTGCTCGTTGGCTTCCGGAGTCCCTCGGGGTGCTGTAAGCATGCGACAATATAGGTACAGCCATGACAACCAGGACGCTCTCTGCGGTGCCCGCACCGGCCAGCATTTCTCCCGAGCTACTGAAGCAGCACAGCCTGACGGCGGAAGAGTATGCGCGCATCGAGGCTGCCCTGGGCCGCACCCCATCCCTAACAGAACTTGGCATTTACAGCGTGATGTGGAGTGAGCACTGCTCCTACAAATCCTCACGCGTGCACCTGAAGCGGCTACCCACGCGCGGCGAGCGGACCACCGGACCAGGCAGCGTGGTGCAGGGACCGGGCGAGAACGCCGGCATCATCGACGTAGGTGACGGCTGGGCTTGCGCGTTCAAAATCGAAAGCCACAATCATCCCAGTTACATCGAACCCTTCCAGGGTGCGGCGACGGGGGTAGGCGGGATTCTGCGCGACATCTTCACCATGGGCGCCCGGCCTTTGGCTGTTATGGATTCGCTTCG
>DASVAI010000467.1:0-22490 GCA_036376445.1 Acidobacteriaceae bacterium | reverse complement strand
CACGCGGGTGTTGTGCACGTTCACGACCTTCACGTTGTAGACGTTCGTGATTTTCGTGACGTTGATGTTGGTGACGGAGCGGTTGTACATGAAGCGGTCATGGTTCCAGTAGCCGCCATGGAAGCCTTCACCGGTGTAGCCGTAGCCGTAGGGAATTCCGCCATAGAAGCCGATGTGCGGGCCCCAGTAGCCGTGATGCCACCGATAAAAACCTCCGAAGAAGCCCCACCAGCCCGGGGTCCACAATGCGCCGGTATAGGGAGCCAGCACCCAGACGCCCGGCACCCAGTAGTAGCCGCCGGGTCCCCAATACCAATAGCCTGGGTTCCACATGTAGCCCGGACCGGGGCAGAGCGGCTGCGCGTAGACGGGCAGAGGGGGAGGCGGCTGATTGGCCTGGATGGCGGCTTCATACCCTTGCTGATAGCCGTCGTTGTAGGCGTCCTGCTGATAGGTCTGGTCGTCGTAGGGATTCTGCTGATCGTAGACGTCGGAGTTTTCGTTCTGCCCACCGTATTGGTCTTGCGATTGCTCTTGCGCCTGGGGGGAGCTGTACTGCGGCTGCTCTTGCTGGGGAGAGCTGCCGGTTTCCGGCGCGTAGGTCGGCTGGGCGGCTGTTTCCGAGCTAGCCTGCGGCTGCGAGCCGGCGGCCGGAGGAGGCGCAGCCTGATCGGCTGCCTGGCAGCTTCCATCGCTCATAAGCACCTGGCCGGTGGGGCAGGCACCCTGCGCGGCGGCGGTATTTACATCCGAAGGATCCGGCGTCGCCTGTGCGGCGTGCACGCTCGAGTTGCGGCAGCCGGGGATGAAAACCGCAGTGGCCATGGTCATGACGCTAACGACCATGAGCCGCACGCCGCGAGAAAGATGAACCTTCGCTGAAGAAGTATTGCCGCGTCTATCGCTTGCCGTTCGCTCGTGCATGTCCACTTGGACACGGATTGCGAGCCGGGGTTGCTCTCTTGCGTGCGGAATTGAGAAAACTCAATGATGCTGTTGAAGTTACGGCCACAGAAGCTTCGGGAAAGCAGCAGCTTTGGAAACAACAGCGCTGGGAAGGCGCCTTGGACGGCTCATTTATGCTGAGTGCCAGCCATGGCCCGTATCCTTACCGCGCTGGTGCTCGTCCCGCTGGTCGTTCTTCTGCTGTTCAGCGGTCTGTTCTGGCTTGTCTCAGTCGCAACGGCGGCGGTTGCGATGCTGGCGTGCTGGGAGTATCTGGGACTGGCGGATGGAACCGGCACCCGGACGCCGCGCTGGCTGGTGCTGATCGCCGTAGTGGGCCTTTTTGCGGTGAATTTCTGGCGCCCGGAGATGATGCTGGCTGCCTTCAGCGCATTCTCCCTCGTGCTGTTCTGTGTCATCGCGTTTCGTTCGCCGGCGGAGCGCGTGTTGGTAGATACGTCGGCTTCGATCTTCGGGCTGCTCTACATCGGGATGTCGCTGGTGACGGTTCCGCTGATCTGGGCGGAGGAACACGGGCCGTCGCTGCTGCTGCTGCTGTTCTGCGTGGTGTGGTGCGGGGACATTGCGGCGCTGTATGTCGGCCGGTCGCTGGGCAGGCGCAAGCTGGCGCCGCGGCTGAGCCCGAACAAGACCTGGGAAGGCTCGCTTGCCTCGGTGGGGGGAAGCGTGCTGGTGACGCTGCTGCTGATCCTGGTTGCACGCTGGATGCAGGGGCACAACCTGACCGGGCTCTCCTATGACGGAAGCTGGTGGCACTGGCTGCTGCTGGCGGTGGCGCTGAATGTGGCGGCGCAGATCGGAGACCTGGTGGAGTCGGCGCTGAAGCGGGGCGCGAGTGTGAAGGATTCGGGGTCGCTCTTGCCGGGTCATGGCGGGGTGCTGGATCGCATTGACGCGCTGCTGCTGGCGGCTCCGGTGCTGTGGTATGCGCAGCTTGTGCAGCAGTCGTTTTAGAATCAGACGGGCCGGCGGTTTCCTTCGATTGCTTTGCCAGGAGAGATGGATGAAGGCAGTTCTGCTGTGTCTGATTCTTGCGTTTCCTGTTTTTGGCGTCGCGACAGCAAATGCCCAGGACAACTTCCAGACCGAAGGGCTCTGGGAGGGTTACGACGGGGAATGGACGCACGTTTCCAAGCAACTGATGGCTCTGGCGGAAGCGATTCCTGCGGACAAGTACTCATGGCGTCCGGCTCCCGGTGTGCGTTCGGTGAGCGAAGTATTGATGCACATTGCGATTGCGAATTTTTATCTGTTGAGCGTCACCGGGCCTAAGATGCCGACCGATTTGACCTCTGGGAAGCTGGAAAAGACAGTTACGAAGAAAGCGGATGTCATTTCATGGCTGAAACGCTCTCTCGATGCGGTGAAGGCGGCACGTGCGCAGTTGAAGCCCGGCGATCTGGAACGCAAGGTCAAGATCGAAGGCAAGACGGTGACGGTCGACGGGATGTATCTGCGAATCATCATTCATGACAACGAACACATGGGCCAGCTTGTCGCATACGCGCGTATGAACGGTATCGTGCCGCCCTGGTCGAAGTAGCAAGGAGCTTTCGCGGATCTTGAAACATATCGCCATTCTCGGGTCGACCGGATCTATCGGCACCAGCACGCTTTCGATTGTGGAGAGTTACCCGGAGCGGTTTGGTGTGGCGTCGCTGGCGGCGGGGCAGAATGTGGCGCTGGCCTTTGAGCAGTGCCGGCGGTGGCGGCCGCGAGTGGCTTCGATGGCGACGCCGGAGCTTGCCGGGCAGCTTTCAGTGCGGCTGCGCGGCTCGGGAATTACCGGCATTGAAGTGGTCCATGGAAGTGCGGGGAGCGTCCGCGCGGCGACACTGCCTGAGGTGGATTTTGTTGTTTCGGCGATTGTCGGGGTCGCGGGGCTGGAGGCGACTTACGCTGCCGTGATGGCAGGGAAGCCAGTCGGACTGGCGAACAAGGAATGCATGGTGGCTGCGGGAGAGATCCTGACTGCCGCGGCGCGGGAGAAGAAGGTTCCGCTGCTGCCCATCGACTCCGAGCACAACGCAATTCATCAATGCATGCGGGCCGGCACCCGTCAGGAAGTCCGGCAGATATGGCTCACGGCGTCGGGGGGCCCGTTCCGGCAGATGCCGTTGCGTGAGTTTGAGCAGATCACAGTCGAGCAGGCTCTGAAGCATCCCACCTGGGTGATGGGGCGACGGATCACGATCGATTCCGCGACCTTGTTGAACAAAGGACTGGAGATCATTGAAGCCTGCCGCTTGTTCGATTTGCCACCGGCGCAGGTGAAGGTGACGGTGCATCCTCAGTCGACGGTGCACTCGCTGGTGGAGTATATAGACGGCTCGATCCTGGCGCAGATTTCGGTGACCGACATGCGGCTGCCGATCCTGTATGCGTTGAGTTATCCGGAGCGGGTGGAGAGCGATCTCACGTTTGACATGCGCGCGCTGGCCGATCTGCACTTTGAACAGCCGGACATGGAGCGCTTCCCCTGCTTGCGGCTGGCCTATGAGGCGGCGGAAGCGGGTGGCGCTCACTCAATCGCGTTGAATGCGTCCGATGAAGTGGCGGTTGAAGCATTCCTCGAACGACGTATCTCGTTTCCGGGCATCCCGCGTACAATCGAAGAAGTTCTGGCGGCGACCCCGGCCAGCCATCCGGCAACCATTGCGGAGGTGTTGGCGGTGGATGCCGAATCCCGCGAGCGGGCCCGCGCCGTGATAAGGGCGGGTGCTATAGCGGCAAGGAAGGATATGCCAGTCCGCGCATGAGGCAACGAAGACTGCCGGCGTGGCAATCGAAGGGCCTTGAGCCCGCCGGGAAGGAAAGCCGCTCCTCTTAAACTATGCCTTTCGTTGTTATCAGTATTCTGTCCACCCTGATTGTGCTCGGCATTATGGTGCTGGTGCACGAGTTTGGCCACTTTGCGGTAGCCAAGTTCTTTAAAGTAAAAGTTGAAGTATTCTCCATTGGCTTCGGCAAGCGGCTTTTCGGCTTCCGGCGTGGGGACACGGATTACCGCCTGAGCCTATTGCCGCTCGGCGGCTACGTGAAAATGCAGGGCGAGCTGGGCGGAGACGGCACGGTGCCGATGAGCGGGACCGATCCAGCGGACAACCGGCGAGTCGTTGATCCAGGAGACCTGAACTCGAAGCCGCGCTGGCAGAGAGTCCTGATCGCATTGGCTGGCCCGGTGGCGAACTTCATTCTGGCCCTGGTGCTGATGACCGGACTTTACATGATGCACAACGAAGTGGACGCGTACCGCACTAAGCCGGCGGACATCGACTTTGTTGTCGAGAACTCACCGGCCGCGAATGCGGGCCTCCAGGCGGGCGACCGCATCGTTCATTTCGATAGCCGCAGCAATCCGACGTGGGATGATCTTTGGCTGCGCGTTGAAGTGAGCCTGGGGCAGAAGGTGCCGGTGACGGTGCTGCGCAACGGGAAACGGATCGATACCACACTCGGGGTGGCTATGCCGCGCGATCCGGATGATTTCTCGCTCAACTCGCTGGGCCTCGTCCCGATGATGCAGACCACGCCGGTCGTGGTGCACGCTGTCGAGCCGAGCATGCCGGCGGTGAAGGCGGGCCTCAGGGCGGGAGATAAGATTCTTTCCGTCGACGAGCATGCGCTGCATTCGGCGTCTGCCATTCTGTCTTACCTGCAACAGGTCCACGGCGCGACGGTGACCCTGAAGGTGCAGAGCGGCAGCACCGTGCACGAGCTGCGCGTGACTCCGCGGATGGCCGACACCGGTGACAGCGCCAAGGTGTACCAGCTTGGCTTTGAGACGGAGCCGCCGCCATTCCACATACAGAAGCTGGCACTGCCAGCCGCAATCGTCCAGTCGGTGAAGTTCAACGTAAAGAACTCGAGCCTGATCATCGAAGTGCTGCATCGCATGGTGAAAAGGCAGATGGCAGTACAGAATCTGAGCGGGCCAATCGGCATCGCGCGCGAGACGGGGCTGGCTGCGACCTCGCCGGGATGGCAGCCGATTATTGCGCTGATGACAGTCATCAGCCTGAACCTGGGCATCTTCAACCTGCTCCCGGTGCCGATTCTGGATGGCGGCGTGATTCTGCTGCTGCTGATTGAAAGCGTGCTGCGGCACGATCTCGACCAGAAGTTCAAGGAGCGCATCTACCAGGGGGCGTTTGTATTGCTGCTGCTGTTCGCCGCGTTCGTGATGATCAACGACATCACCAAGCTCCCGATCCTCTCGAAGGTCAAACCGTAAGTGGGCGAAGGGCAGCGGGCAAGGACCGTGCCGCTGACAGGACGGACAGCGGCGGAATCCGCTTTCGATCCGCTGCTGCAACGGTTTCTGGGCTGGGTGGTTCTTTTCATCACTTGCGGCTACACCTTCCTCGACTACTGGAACTACAGCCGCACCGATCACGAGGGCGGAGCATTTGGATGGCAGGCTGTGCTCACCGGCCACGCTTTCGCGCCAGAGCAGTACCGTATCGGCGTTCTGGACACCGCCAATCTGCTGGCGCGGCTTACCCACACGCATTTGCGGCACATGTTTGCCGCCAACGATTTTGTTTGCCTTGGCATCAGTCTGTGGCTGCTGCTGCGCGTGCTCGGTCGAATGGAGATTTTTCGCAATGCGGACCGCGTGGGACAGTGGCTGCAGGCGAGCCTGGCGCTGGGATGCTTTCTCGTCTATCTGCTCTGGACCTTCTGGTATCAGAAGCCGGAGACCCAGGCGACGCTGCTGCTGCTGGTCTTGAGCGCTGTGGCTGCCCGTTGGCAGCGGCGCGTTCCGGCGGTGTTTGCGCTGGTTCTACTTGCAGCGGCCGGAGCCACGGTGCGAGCCGATGCAGTGGTGGCTTTTCATGCGGGCTTTCTTGCGTCGTGCCTGCTTCCTCAGTCTCGAACCTTGCCGCTGGGACGCGGCCTCCAGATGACGGCAAGCCTGCTTGCCATTGCGGCAGCGGCGGGCATTGAGTACCTCCTGATGTACCGGGTTTATCCGGGCGCTCCGCGTGAGGTGCCTGCGTTTCAGCTCCTCAACAATCTCAAGGAGTGGCTGAACTACGTTGCTGTGGTGCTGGCGCTGTTTCCGTGGTGGGCTACGCTGCGATGGGCGGCGCGGCGGTGGTCCGCGCTGGATGGATGGTCGGTGGGACTATTGCTCGGCTCGCTTGTGCACTTCGCGTTCTTCTACACGCTGGGTATCGCATGGGAAGTACGCATCTTCGTGCCCTTTGCCATCACGGTAGTGCCGCTTACGGTTACGCTGGGCTATGCACGGATCCAACTAGAAGCCGCTCGTTAAACTGTCTTCATGTCGCCAGCTCACACCGTTTCCATACGGGTCCGCTATGCGGAGACCGACCAGATGGGCGTCGTTTACTACGCCAATTACTTTGTGTGGTTTGAGATCGGGCGTGTGGAACTGATGCGCTCGCTCGGTTTTGACTATCGCGAGATCGAGGAGCAGGCGCAGTGTTTTCTACCCGTAGTGGAAGCGAACTGCCGCTACAGAGCGCCGGCGCGCTATGACGATCTACTGACCCTGGAGACACGCGTGCTGAACCAGCGAACTTCCATGATCCGCTTTGGTTATAGGCTGCTGCGCGCGACAGTGGATGCCGAGGCGGGGTTGCTGGCGGAGGGCGAGACGGTCCATGTGGTGGTCGATCGGAATATGCAGAAGACGCCACTGCCGGAGCGCTTTGCTGAGGCCCTGCGTAGCATGGGCGGAGTGCATGCGACGAGCTGACGGATTCGTTGCATTCCTGAATACGTGCCGGCAAGAGTGGAATTGCGAATCATCGCTCTGCAAGATATGTATTGGCTATGAAGAAGGTTGCCTTCGTTCTCGTCGCTGTGGTGCTCGCATCGGCCGCAGCTCCTGCATTTGCTGCGCATCATCACCATCGTCATCACCGGCATCACGTCCATCAGCATCGGCCGGCATAGATCGCGTGATGATGTCTCTGTCTGGATGGCTGGGCGGCGTCCTGCTGCTGCTGTCTTCAGGCGTGCTTCACGCTGCAGATGTATGTCATCCGCAGATCAAGGCGCCTGCGGACGCAATCCAGGCGAAGCAGCAGATTGCGCAATTCGAGTCTCTGCTGACGATCGCATCGGATCGCGCAACCGTTCAATACATGGTTGCAACCGAGCAGGCGCATGTCGGTGCCTGGGACGCGGCGTATCGCAACCTTGACTCGGCGATCGCTGCCCGGCCCTGGTTCGACCCCTCGGGCGATGCGGCTTTCGCGCCCGCGCTTGAATGTCCGCTGGTGCAGCGTGCGATTGCAGATGTCCACGCCCATCACGCGGCCGTGGGTGCGCGGCTCTTTCGGACAATTCCGCCTGCCGACCTGATTCCGGAAGGATTGGCTGTCGATCCCGCCTCCGGCGATTTCTACCTGAGCAGCATCTTTCATCGCAAGATCGTGCGCTTTCGGGCAGACGGTCCACCGCACGATTTCATCTCCTCCAGGCAGGATGGCACGCTAGGAGTTCTGGGCATTCGGATCGATCCGCGGGACGGTACGGTATGGGCGAACAGCCAGGCCGCAGGCAAGGCGTGGCTGCATCATTGGGACAGGTCTGGCAAGCTGATCGCGCGGTACACGCTTCGGGGCGGCGAGCACCTGTTCAATGACCTCGTGGTCGATCGCAAGGGAAATGTCTGGCTGACAGACAGTGCAGAGAACAGCCTGTACACATTGCAGCAGGGCAGCAGGACGCTGGAACGGATTGCGCTGCCGCATGCCTTTTATCCGAACGGAATCGCGCTCAGCGACGATGAGAAGCATCTCTACGTGTCGGATGCTTTTGAGCTGTTTCGCATTGATATTGCGACAAGAGCAATCGACCGGCTCAGACCCCAGGATGGCTTAAGCATTGCCGGGTTCGATGGGCTCTACTTCTATCGCAATTCGCTGATCGGCATTCAAAACGGAGTGGGCACTCCGCGCGTGCTTCGGGTGAAGCTTTCGGCCGACGGTGCGAGGGTACTCGGCGTTCGCGTGCTCGAATACCGCTCGCCGCTGGTGGAGATTCCGACTACCGGAGCGATTTACAAAGATCAGTTCTATTTCATCGCGAATAGTCAGATTGATCAATTGCAGGGTGAGAAGATCAGGGATCGGGCGAAGTTGAAGCCGGTGCATATCGCTGTGGTTCCGCTGCCGCACTGACCTGACTACAACGAAAGCGAGCAGAAGCAAGAAGTTGTACTGCCTCGACCATCCTTGCCAAGTTCCACATGGCAAGGCGAGAATCCTGCAGGTTCTCCATGGGCAGCGCACGCGTCGGCCGAAGCCAGCAGGCCAGCTTTGCGGCGGCACTGTTTCTGTTGTTTCTCGCAGTGCTGATCAATTACGTGGACCGAGGGAACCTTTCGATTGCAGCGCCCTTGCTGAGGGATGAATGGCGCCTGAGCGCGACTTCACTGGGGGCGCTCTTCTCCGCATTCTTCTGGGCCTATACAGCCATGCAGTTTGTGAATAGCTGGCTGACGGACCGTTTCGACCCATGCCGCTCGCTCGCGCTCGGATTCCTGGTGTGGTCGCTGGCTACCGTATTCATCGGATTGTCAACCAGCTTCATCATGCTCCTGTCGCTGCGTCTGTTGTTAGGCGTGGGAGAATCCGTGATCTGTCCTACCTCGTCTCAGATTCTGGCTCGCTATCTGCCGGAGGAATCACGCGGATTCGCGAATGGGGTTGTCTGCGGCGCGATGCAGTGCGGATCCCTGGTGGGTACCTTTGGCGGTGGGCTGCTGATGGCGAGGTATGGATGGCGCCCGGTGTTTGTTGGAGTCGGCGTGTTGAGTCTGCTCTGGCTGCCTGCGTGGCGGCAATGGAAGCCGCGCGCGCCGCAGGTATCTGTGCCGGTGATCCAAGGGCAGATTCCAGTATTCGGCGAGATCCTCCGGCAGCGCTCGTTCTGGGGAACCGCGGCGGGTCACTTCTGCAGCAATTACGTGCTGTACTTCATGGCGACGTGGCTTCCTTACTATCTTGTGAGGGAGCAGCACCTCTCGATGACTGCGATGTCGCGCGTCGCTGCTCTTTACTTTCTCGCGGGTGGCGCATCCTGTTTTGGAACCGGATGGGTTGCGGACTGGTGGATGCGCCATGGCGGCAGAGTCGCGGTGGTGCGAAAGACCTTCATGATGACGGGCGGCGTGCTAGCCGGAATTTCGCTTATCGCTTTGTCTGTGGCTACGCAGCAGACTTATCTTTACGGGCTGCTGATGACAGGGATTGGCGGCGGAATGTCGAGCGCCGGTGTCTTTGCCTTCGGTCAGACGCTTGCTGGTCCGGAGGCCGCAGGCCGGTGGGCAGGCCTGCAGAATGGCTTCGCGAATTTTGCCGGCGTGATCTGTCCGGCGCTGACTGGAGTGCTGATCGAGCGGACGGGGCACTTCCAGGCGGCACTATCGATTGCGGCCGCCATGTCCATTGCGGGTGGATGCGCCTGGGTATGGATGGTTCAGCGCGTGGAACCGATTTGCTGGCGCTCGAGCATGCCGCTAACGGAGGTGGCCTGAGGCTCAGACGAGCAGGTCGCGCGGTTTCACATGCTCGCGAATGAAGGTGACGGTGGCGTCCAGCGATGTGCCGGGACCGAAGATCGCGGCCACGCCCTGTTGCTTGAGAAACTGGACGTCCTGCTCCGGGATGGTGCCGCCGACGACCACGAGAACATCTCCGGCGCCCTTCTCCTTCAGCAGTGAAGTGACGCGCGGCACGATGGCATTGTGCGCGCCGGAGAGAATGCTGAGGCCGACGCAGTCCACGTCTTCCTGAAGCGCGGCGTTGACGATCATCTCGGGGGTCTGGCGGAGGCCGGTGTAGATGACCTCCATGCCGGCGTCGCGCAGTGCGCGGGCGATCACTTTGGCCCCTCGATCATGGCCATCCAGGCCCGGCTTGGCGACGAGAACGCGAATCGGCGGTGCAGTGGTTTCAGGCATCGGACGGAGGAGGATATCACAGCAGAGCAGGACCGGACTCCATCGTCGATGGTTTTGACCCGGCAGCAGCTCTCTGCAATCTACTCCGAATGTCGCTAGCATCGTGGTAATGGCGAGCCTGGCGCAGAGGACGGAACGACGCCGCGTGCAACGATTGATGGAGCCGTTCCTCCGATTCGCGCAGCTTGAGTCGGCAGGCAGCATTGTCCTGCTGCTGGCAACGGTGGCCGCGCTGCTGGCGGCGAACTCGCCGCTGGGCGACGCGTACGAATCGCTGCTGAAGCTTTCCGCCGCAGTGTCACACCTGAGCATTCACGGCTTCGTCAACGATGGCCTGATGGCGATATTTTTCTTGCTCGTCGGGCTGGAGGTGAAGCGCGAGTTTCTCAGTGGAGAGCTGCAGTCGCTACGCCGGGCGCTCCTGCCAGTTGTAGCGGCGCTGGGTGGAGTGGTCACGCCAGCATTGCTGTATTTGACGCTGAATTTTGCGCTGAACGGGGCAAGGCCGGCGGCCCGTGGCTGGGGCGTCCCCATTGCTACGGACGTTGCATTTTCACTTGCCGTGCTGGGCGCGTTTCGCGGCATCCCGGTGGGTCTGAAGGTGTTTCTAGTGGCGCTTGCGATTGTCGATGACATTGCGGGTGTCGTGGTGATTGCGGTGGTCTACACGCGGCATCTGCGGCTGGAATATCTCGGAATTGCAGCGGCGCTGTTCGCTTTCTGCGTGCTCCTGAACTGGCGCGGGGCAACGCGGCTGCGCTTTTATGTGCCGGCGGGGATTGCGCTCTGGTGGGCGATGTATATGTCGGGTGTGCACCCGACGATGGCGGGCATCCTGTTCGCGCTCGCTGTTCCCGGCGGCGACGGGAAGGATGAGTCTCCGGCGAGCCGTCTGGAGCAGGGACTGCATCCCTGGGTCAGCTTCGGCATCGTGCCGCTGTTTGCGCTGGTGAATGCGGGGATTGCGGTGCTGGGTCTTGATCGGGACGTGCTGCTGCACCCGATCTTTCTGGGCGTGCTGGCGGGCCTGCTGCTGGGCAAGCCGCTGGGGATCACGCTGTTCTCGTGGATTGCAGTGCGGCTGCGGCTGGCGGAACTGCCTGGCGGCGTGAACTGGAGGCAGTTGCATGCGGTATCGTGGCTGGGCGGTATTGGATTTACCGTGTCGATTTTTATCGCAGGGCTGGCGTTTGAGACGGAGGAGCAGTACACGCTGGCGCGCATTGCGGTGTTGGCAGCTTCGGCTTGCGCTGCCGCTATCGGCGCCCTGGCCCTCTCGGGCACAAGGTGGGCGAAAACGAATCCGCATTCATCAAACGGCAGTGAATCCACAGGCATAGCCTGAATCCATCCGGCCCTCACTACATCTATTCGATGTACTTCGAAATATTCGACGGTTATCGAATGGAGGAGGAGGACGGTGATGGGCAAGCTGGCAGGCAAAGTTGCAGTGGTCACAGGGGCATCGAAGGGCATTGGCGCGGGGATTGCAAAGGAACTGGCGGCGCAGGGCGCGTCGGTTGTAGTCAACTACGCCTCAAGCAAGGAAGGCGCAGAGAAGGTTGTCGCCGAGATTACAAAAGCTGGTGGCAAAGCGATTGCCGTGGGCGGCAGCGTAGCCAAGGCAGAGGGCATCGAGAAGCTTTTTGCCGAGACGAGGAAGGTCTACGGCAAGCTGGACGTGCTGGTAAATAACGCTGGTGTGTACGCCTTTGCCCCACTGGAGGCGGTCACGGAAGAAGAGATCGATCGCATTTTCGACACCAATGTGAAGGGATTGCTGCTCGCCACGAAAGCTGGCGTGGCGCTCTTTCCGCCGGAGGGCGGCAGCGTGATCAACATTGGGTCGGTGGCGAGCGATGTGACGCCTCCCACATCCAGTGTGTACAGCGGCACCAAGGGCGCGGTGGATGCGATCACACGCGTGTTCGCGAAGGAACTGGGGCCCAAGAAGATCCGCGTGAATGCTGTAAATCCAGGACCGGTCGCGACCGAAGGTGTGAAGTCGGCGGGGCTGGAGGGGAGCGATTTCCTGAATCAAGCCGTGCAACAGACTCCACTCGGACGCATCGGACAGCCGGATGATGTTGCGACGGTGGTGGCGTTTTTGGCGTCGGACGACGCGCGCTGGATCACCGGGTCACTGCTGCAGGCTGCAGGCGGACTCCGCAGCTAATTGGTACGAACGGACCGCGCTCTGCACTCGTGGCGCGCGGCCGCTCTATGTCGCCGCCGGCAGCGGGTGCATAGCCTTCCAAGCCGGCTCCACTCCATCGATAATCGGTGGTATGGGGCGGCTGTTGATTTATCTCGGAATCCTGTTGATTGCGGTCGGATTCGTGATCGTTGTTCTGGGGCGCCTGGGAGTGCCGCTGGGACGTCTGCCCGGCGATGTCACTTATCGCGGCAAGAGCTTTGCCGTGTTTGTGCCGATCGGAACCTGCATTCTTTTCAGCATTCTGCTATCTGTCGTGCTGTATGTGATTACGCGCTTCTGGCGCTAACAGTGGCTACTTGTCGCGCGCGACGACGAAGTCGGGCATCCAGAGCAGGGCGCGACGCTCGTCGCTTTCGGGCAGATCGGCTGCCAGGGCGCGGGCGAGGTCCGCGTATCGATAGGCGCTTGTCAGCGCGTAGTCAACCGAACGATGCCGCTCGAGGATCCCGAGAATGTCCGCATGGGCGACGCGCTCGAAGGATTGCTCTGCGAGCACCTGATCGATGATGGCACGTTCGTCCGGCGTCGCGTGCTGATAGGCGTGAATCACCGGTAGTGTGGCCTTTCCTTCGCGCAGATCGCTGGCTACGGGCTTTCCCAATGTCTCTTCGCTGGCAGTCAGGTCGAGCACGTCATCCACAATCTGGAAGGCGACTCCGAGGTTGCGGCCGTATTCGCCGAGCTGCTCTTCAAGGCCATCATGGACACCGGCCAGCACCGCGCCAAGCCGCATGGAAACCCGGAAGAGGCATGCCGTCTTGCGATAGATCAGTTCGTAGTACTCCGCTTCAGAGACGATGCGACCCAGAGTTTCGGTCTGCAGGAGTTCCCCTTCGACCATCTGCTGGGTCAGGCCGATGAGCAGATCGAGCACTTTGAAATTGCGCTCTTCAAGCGCGACGCGGAAGGCCTGCATGTAAAGCCAGTCGCCCGCGAGCACGCATCGGGAGTTGCCCCAGGTGGTATTTGCGGAGGGACGGCCACGCCGGGTGTCTGCAGCGTCGATGATGTCATCGTGGAGAAGTGTGGCAGTGTGGACCATCTCGACGACGGCGCCCAGCCGGACGCTGCCGCGTCCACGATAGCCGAGAGCCCGCGCAGCCAACAGGAGCAGCGTGGGCCGGATGCGCTTGCCGCCGCCTTCGCGGAGGTAACCGGCAATCTCCGTGATGGCCTGGACAGAGGAGTCGGAATCGCGCGCGAGCTCCCGCTCCACGGCGCGGAGATCATCCCGCAGCAGGTCGAATACCTCTTTGGCTGTTGCAATCGCCTGTGTGCTCACGTAGCCGCGGGCTCTCCTTGCACTAGTGTATCCGGTCAGGCACAGGATGCCCCAGCAATGCAACAAAGCGGCGCAATTTCGGTTTAGTTGGAGCGGTAGTTAGTGAACTGCAAGTCGATGCCGAAGTCGTGGCCGCGCAGCAGCGCGATGGCTTCCTGCAGCGTGTCGCGGTCCTTGCCGCTGATGCGAACCGTCTCGCCCTGGATGGAGGCCTGGACCTTCTTTTTCGAGTCTTTGATGAGCTTCACGATCTCTTTGGCCTTCTCGCCCGCGATGCCCTGCTGCAGCGTCACTTTCTGACGGACGCTTTTACCTGTTGCCGGTTCGAGCTTCTCGTACTTGAGCGCCTTAAGCGAAACGCCGCGCTTGACCAGCTTTTGCGAAAGGATCTCCTTGACCGCTTCCAGCTTGTACTCGTCGGCCGAGGCGAGCTGAATGGCTTTGTCCTGGTCCTCGAGCTTGATCTCCGAGTGTGAGTCCTTGAGATCGAACCGCGCGCGCACTTCTTTGAGCGCCTGGTCGATGGCGTTGCGGACTTCTTGAATCTCGACTTTGCTGACGACGTCAAACGAATTCTCTGCTGCCATATGACTTCCTTTCTTACTTACCAACAACCCGGTCTCTGGGGACGTGCCATGGTACGCCTTCTCTGACTTGGGTCTACTCCGTCTTGCCGTAATTCTTGTAGAGGATGGCGCCGAGGATCAGCAGAAACGAGAGCAGCCGCACCATATAGATATAGGGATTTCCCTCATTCGGTTTCGCCAGAAAAAGAAAGCCGCACCGGTTCAAACCCTCGATGACGAAAGCCAGGCCGAACGCCAGGAAGAGCGAGTCGCGCGTCTTCCGCCAGAACTTCAGGAAGAAGACACCTGCAATGATCGAAGAGGTGGCGATCACGCCGAGCATGAATGCTTCGAAAATGCTCATTCTCCCTCCCGGATAAGACCATAGAGCAGGAGCAGCATGGCCAAGCAATCCGTGGCGAGGCGCAGTGGATAGAGATCGATCGCGGCGGGAAGCAGGATCAGGTCGACGAAGATGAGGAAATTCGAGATCGCGAGGCCAATGAAGCAGAGCCCGCTCCACAGCAGCAGCTTCTGCCGTCCTCGCCGGAAGCCGCGCAGCAGCAGCACGCCACAGCAGAGGGCCACGAGCGCGCCAAGAATGTAGACCGCTCCAGCCATTATTCTTTGTCCTTCTTGATGCGGAATGCGCGGGCAAAGTCCCGCACGCCGGCCGAGGCCTTCGAGTGAATCATGGATGAGATGCGGACAACTTCTCTGCGATAGACTTCGTTGACAGATTCGAGCAGGTCGTTCCTGCCTTCGTTGTCTGCGCTGTAGTAGTACGCATCGGGCTTGCGCGGATCAGCGGCAATCAGATTGCGCTGCAGCAGGTTTTCGAGGATTTTTTCGGCGATGTCCTGACGCACGTAGATGGCAGCGGCCATCTCTTCCGCGGACCACACTTTCGGCTGGCTGTTGAACAGTTGCAGCAGGGCCTCGAGATGAGGCACGCTGTCGATCTGTTCCAGGATGAATCGATCGACTTGTAGTCTGCGGGCCCCGATGTTCATAGTTCGTTTCGTTCAGGCAGCAACTTGCATCAGCCTCTCAAAATTCTGCGTCGTGATCCGGGCAATTTCTGTTGCGTCCATGGTACGCAGATCGGCGAGTTTTGCGGCGGTACTGGTGATATACGCAGGCTCATTTCGTTGCCCGCGGCGCGGCACGGGCGCGAGAAACGGCGCATCCGTCTCCACCAGCAATGCTTCGAGCGGGACCGATTGCGCGGCATCGCGAATCGGCTGCGCCTTGGGAAAGGTGATGTTTCCGGCAAACGAGATAAGGAAGCCGAAGTCAATGGCGCGGCGCGCGTGCTCAGCGGTTCCGGCAAAGCAGTGCAGGATGCCGCCGAGCCCGGTTTGGCGCCAATGGCGTTCGAGCAGATCGAGGGTGTCGTCCCATGCCGCCGTATCACCCGCGCCGGCGCGCTCAGCGGCGCGGCAGTGAATCACGATGGGCAACCGGTGACCGGCGGCGACTTCCATCTGCTCGATGAACGTTTCCTGCTGTACGGCGCGCGGCGCCGTATCCCAGTAGTAGTCCAGACCGATTTCGCCGCAGGCGATCACCTCAGGCGCGGAGAGCAGCTTGTTCAGCTCGTCGAGCGCGTGCGTGTCGACTTTCGCTGCGTCATCGGGATGAACGCCGGCTGTCGCGAACAGGCGCGGCACGTCGGTGCGGCCGGCGTATTCGCGGCATAGGTCGAGCGCGCGATGCATCGTGTCGGGGCCGTCGCCGATACCGATGGAAAGCACCGCGCCAACTCCCGCTGCGAGCGCTGCCTGCAACATGGCTTCGCGGTCCGCGTCGTATCTCGGGCTGTCAAGATGTGCGTGAGAATCGACGAGCATTCCTATTTGACTTTCGCTCCGAGCGGCACATCTTCGAGGAAGCTGGCGAGCACGGCTTTGCCGCCTTCGATAGAGCCAGCGAGCAGCATGCCGTTCGATTCGAGCCCCCGCATCTTTCGCGGCGCAAGGTTTGCCACCACGATGACTTTGCGGCCGATCAGCGATTCCGGCTCGTAGGATTCGGCAATGCCCGCGAGAATCTGCCGCGTTTCCGTACCGAGATCGACTTCGAGACGGAGCAGCTTGTCTGCCTTGGGCACGCGCTCGGCTACTTTCACCTGCGCGACGCGCAACTCGACCTTCGCAAAGTCGTCGATGGTGATCTGGCCGGGGACAGCGGAAGGCGCGGTAGCCTTTGCTTCCGGAGCGCTCGGCGTCTCGACCGTGAGCGTCTTCGGTCCGGCATGCGGCGCTGTCGTGTCTGCCTTCTCGGCCGGTTTTGCGGCAGAAGCATCGACTGCTGGCGGCTCGACGCGAACAGTGGGAATGGAGGCGAGCGCCTGCTCCAGCGGGCTCTTCGGTCGTTTCTCTTCCATCTCTTTCATGCGGGTTACGGCATCCTTTTCTGCGCGGGGGAAGAGCGGTGCGGCTTCGCCCAGCCTGGTCCCGGCGGCGAGCCCTCCCCATGCGATGTTGGTGAGATCGGCTTGGGTGATGTCGCCGAGGCCGAGTTGGCGCCAGACCTTCGCGGTGGCGTCCGGCAGTACTGGCGCTATCAGTGCGGTGATTATGCGGATCGACTCGGCGCAGGTGTAGAGGATGTCGGCGAGTTGGGTGCGGCTCGCGTCATCGTTGAGCGCGCCAAGTTTCCACGGCGCTGTGGCAGTGATGTATCCGTCGACTTCGCCGACGAACTGCCAGATGGCCTCCAGTGCCCGGGAGAAATCGAACGCATCCATGTGCCGGCGGAAGATGCCGGCGGTATTCTCTGCCGCTTCGCGTACGTATGGATAGCCGGTGCCCTGCGGCACCACGCCGTCGAAGTAGCGGGTGATCATCGCGAGCGTGCGGCTGACGAGATTACCGTAACCATTGGCGAGATCGGCGTTGTAGCGCTGTACTAGCGCGTCGAAGGTGAAGTTGCCGTCCTGGCCGAAGACGACCTCGCGCAGCAGAAAATAGCGCAGCGCGTCATTGCCCAGCACATCGTGAATGGTCTCGGCACGCACGACGTTGCCTTTGGACTTGGACATCTTGTCCTGATCAAAGAGCAGCCAGCCGTGCGCGAAGATCGATTGCGGCAACGGGAGCCCGGCGGCCATCAGGAACGCGGGCCAGTACACGCAGTGAAAGCGTGAGATTTCCTTGCCGATGATGTGCAGCGGCGCGCCCGCGGGTCGCAAGCTGTCCGAAGCCCAGTAGCGCTGGAAGTTATTATCGTCTGCGGAGCCCCAGCCAAGCGCTGTGATGTAGTTGGCGAGCGCGTCCATCCACACGTAGATGACATGCTTCTCGTCTCCCGGCACGGGAATGCCCCAGGAGAAGCTGGTGCGGCTGATGGAGAGATCGCGCAGGCCACTGCGGACGAATGAGAGCACCTCGTTGCGGCGCGTGTCTGGACGAATGAAGGTGGGCTGCTGCTCGTAAAGCTCCAGCAGTTTGCGCTCGAAGGCCGAGAGCTTGAAGAAATAGTTTTCTTCGGTGACAGTTTCAGTGATGCGGCCGCAGTCCGGGCACGGCTCGCCCGGGCCGACATCGACCCATGCTTCATCGGAGACGCAATACTGGCCGGTGTAGGAGCCCTTGTAAATGTAGCCGCGCTCCTTCAGCAGCGTGAACAGCCGCTGCACACCCTGCTTGTGACGCGGTTCGGTGGTGCGGATGAAGTCGGTGTAGGTGAGCCCGAGCTTGTCCCATAGCGCACGGAATTCGGCGGCGACTTCATCGACGAAGTGCTGTGGCGTGCAGTTCATTGCCCTGGCAGATCGCTGGATCTTCTGTCCGTGCTCGTCCGTCCCGGTAAGAAAGAAGACGTCGAAGCCCTGCGCGCGCTTGTAGCGGGCGATCGTGTCGGTGACGATCGTCGAGTACGCGGTGCCGAGGTGCGGCCGCGCGTTCACGTAGTAGATCGGCGTGGTCAGGTAATACGGTGGACGATCAGGCATCAGGAGGCTGGACTTTCCGGCGATTTGCAGGCGGCGCTTTAGGTTCATCTTAGGTGGGGCAATCGGGTGCGTCAAACCGGAGACGAGTGCCGCGCTCTGCTAAAATCGGCAATAAAATCAAGGTTTTCGCGGTCATCCTGAATGCCGCGGGCGCAAGGACCCTGCCCTGTACCGAGAGATGCAACAAAGGCTGCGCGAGCGATTGCGCGGCATCCTGCTGGAGCGCTTTGGTGATGCGACTGCGCCTGTAGCCGCAAAGATCAATATTGAACAACCGCCGCAGGTCGCGATGGGCGACTACGCGACGCCGGTCGCTTTCGAACTGGCGCGCCCGCTGCGCCGCTCACCGAAACAGATAGCCGCGGAGATCCTGGAATCGCTGAACAGCGAACCGCTGCCTGGATTCGCGAGCTTTGAGGTAGCGGGCGCGGGCTACCTGAATGCACGGCTCGATCGCGGCGCGGCGCTGACTGCCATTGCCAAAGATCAGGAGAACGCAAGCTTCGGCGCGGGTGACCATGCGCTGGTCGAGCATACGAGCATCAATCCCAACAAGGCAGCGCATGTGGGCCACCTGCGCAACGCGATTCTGGGCGACACCTTCGTTCGGCTGCTGCGGGCAGCGGGGCAGCGCGTGGACGTGCAGAACTACATCGACAACACCGGTGTGCAGGTGGCAGATGTCGTCGTCGGGCTGATGCATCTGGAGAATCTCTCGCAGGAGCAGATCGCGGCGCTCTTTCGCGGCCTGGCGGAGCACAACGAACGGCTGGACTACTACTGCTGGGACGTGTATGCGAAAGTCTCCGCCTGGTATGACACACACGGGGACGACGAAGAGAAAGCGAAGCGCCGCGCACTTCGGCTGGGAACCCTTCATGCCATTGAAGTCGGTGGAAATGAGATTGCCGCTGTCGCAGATACGATTTCGACCGCGGTGCTGCGGCGGCATCTGGAAACGATGCTGCGGCTGGATATCGAGTACGATTTTCTGCCGCGCGAGAGCGAGATACTGCACCTGCACTTCTGGGAACTGGCCTTCCGGCAGTTGAAAGAACGCGGCGTTCTCTATCTGGAACAGGAGGGAAAAAACAAAGGCTGCTGGGTGATGCGGCGCGCGGGCACGGAAGGGGCGATTGCCGATGGTGTGCCGGATGAGGATGCCAAGGTCATCGTCCGCTCGAACGGCACCGTGACTTACGTTGGCAAGGATATCGCCTATCACCTCTGGAAGTTCGGCCTGCTGGGCCGCGACTTCGGTTATCGGCGCTTCTTCGAATATCCCGATCACACCTGCTGGATCTCCGCCGAGCATAGCGAAGCGGAGCATCCGCACTTCGGCGATGCGCAGGCGATCTATAACGTGATCGATTCGCGTCAGGCCGATCCGCAGGCCAACGTGATCGAAGCGCTGCGCGGGCTTGGCTACACGGAAGCAGCGGATCGCTATGTGCATTTTTCTTATGAGATGGTCGCGCTCACACCGCGCTGCGCCGAGGAGCTAGGCTATACGCTTTCGGAAGAAGACCGCGGGCGCGCTTACATCGAGGTCTCAGGCCGCAAAGGCTTTGGCGTGAAGGCGGATGACCTGATCGACCGGCTGATCGCCGCGGCGAAGAAGGAGGTGGATGCGCGCCATCCCGAGCTGGATGATGCGGAGCGGCTGCGCGTCGGCACCAGCATTGCCATCGGCGCGCTGCGCTACTTCATGCTGAAGTACACGCGGAACTCGGTGATCGCGTTCGATTTCCAGGATGCGCTCAGTTTCGAGGGCGAGACCGGCCCCTATGTGCAGTACGCGATTGTGCGCGCCCGCAGCATCTTTCGGAAAGGCAACACGACCAGCGCGGCGGCATTGGCTGCGGTGGATGGCGCGGCGCTGGCGAAGTTCTTGCAAGACGAGGATGGCCGCGATATCTGGGAGCTGTGGCAGACCGCGTCGAAGAGCTCGCTCCTGCTGGAACAGTGCATCGCGACCGCTGAACCGGCATACCTGGCGAAGCACGCCTTCCAGCTTGCGCAGCAGTTCAACAATTTCTACCACCGCTTCCACATTCTGACTGAGCCGGATGCCGAGAGAAAGAAGCTGCTGATGGCAACTGCCGCAGTGGCAGAACGCGAGCTCATCCGGGTGCTCGGGTGGCTCGGAATTGAAGTGCCGGAAGTGATGTAGGAAAGACAAAGGCAGGCAACAGGAGACAAGATCAGACAACAGCAGTTGTATTGTCTGTTGTTCCGCATCTCGTCTGCCGTCGTCTTGGTGTTGTCTGTAGTTGTCCGTCGTTGTCTTACTGCAGCGGTTTTCCCTGCGCCGTCATCTGGTTCAGCAGGTTCAAATCGTTCTGCTTCAGCCCTTCCGGCAGCGGAGCGTAGTTCAATGAGCCGGCTACATTCTGCCCATCGGTCACGATGTACTTGATGAAGTCTTTCAGCGCCTGTCGCTTCTCCACATCGGTGCCCTCTTTCGGAATAATCAAGAAGGTCAATCCAGCGATGGGATACGCATCGCTCGCACCAGCGGGTGGGTCCACGATGGGGATGCGCGGGTCCTGCTGCAATTGGTTGAGGAAGCCATTGATCGCTGCCGTTGTTGTCTGCGGGCTTGGCGTCACATAGTGGCCGGCCTGGTTTTCAATGGCGGCGACCGGCAAATTGTTCTGCTGCGCATAGGTGAGTTCGACGTAGCCGATTGCGCCGGGCGTCTGGCGAAGCTGGCCGGTCACGCCTTCGCTGCCTTTGCCGCCATTGCCCGCGGGCCAGTTCACCTGCGTTCCCTTGCCCACTTTGCTGGCCCAATCCTTGCTGACCTGCGAGAGATAGGTGGTGAAGATCGCGCTGGTGCCGCTCCCGTCCGCGCGATGCACTACGGCGATTCCGGTGGTCGGCAGCGTCACCCCCGGGTTTGCCTCCTTGATGACGGGATCCTGCCAACTCTTGATACTGCCGAGGAAGATGCCCGCCAGCGCCTGAGGCGACAGATGCAGTGGCTGCTGCAATCCCGGTATGTTGTAGGTCACGCACACGGGCCCGGCGGACTCCGGCAACTGGAGCACGGGCCTCATCGCGGCAAGCTGCTGATCGGTGAGCGCGGCGTCGGATGCGCCGAAGTCCACGGTCCCAGCCCTGACTTGCTGTATGCCGCCGCCCGAGCCGATCGATTGATAGTTGATCTGAATGCTCTTGTGTAACTGCTGGTAGTCCGCGGTCCAGCGGCCCATGGCCGGGTAGATGAAGGTGCTGCCCGCGCCGGAGAGCTGTGTCTTCTTCGTGGTGTTGCAGGCAGTGAGCGAGAGCAGTGCGGTGGCGGCAGCTAGGATGGCTTTCGTGCTGTGTCTCACGTTCGAGGATCTCCTGGCCGTGCAGTGTGCGGCTACCGCTAAAAGCTTACAGCCGCTCGCGGACTCGGAAGTAGTCTCCGCTCTTCGGCGATCTCTGGCAACCGGCAGAGAAACCTCCAGAGTCCTAGATACCAGAGGTGCATGTATGAGCGATGAATTAAAGGGACGCAAAATCGCCATTCTGGCGACCGACGGGTTTGAGCAGGTGGAACTGACGGATCCGAAGAAGAACATGGAGAACGCCGGCGCAACCACCGAGGTGCTGAGCGTGAAGGAGGGTTCTATCAAGGGCTGGAAGTTCGGCGAGTGGGGTGAGAGCGTGCGGGTGGACAAGCTGGTGAGTAAGGCGAATGTCGACGATTACGACGTGCTGATGCTGCCGGGCGGCCAGATCAATCCGGACAAACTGCGGATGGAGAAGCCGGCGGTAGAGTTCGTGAGGAAGTTTGTCGCGTCGGGCAAACCGGTGGCAGCCATCTGCCACGGACCCTGGATGCTGATCGAAGCAGGGGTGGTGAAAGGGAAGACCGTGACTTCGTGGCCGTCGATACACACGGACCTGATCAATGCAGGGGCGAAGTGGGTCGATAAGGAAGCGGTGGAGGATGGGAACCTGATCACCAGCCGGAAGCCGGACGATATCCCGGCGTTCAGCAGGAAGGTGATTGAGGTGGTGGCGAAGCAGCCGCAATTGGCGAGAGCGAGTTAAAGGGAAACAGATACCGGCAGACAACTGCAGACACCAGACAACAGACTCGTCTAACAAATGCGGCTGCCGTTGTCTGTGGTTGTCTGCGTCTGCACTTACGCGTAGGTCCGCACCCATTCGGTGATTGTGCGGACTGCGATGCCGGTGGGGCCGCTGGCGATCCAGGGCTTCGCGTCGTCGTTCCATGCGGTGCTGGCGATGTCGAGATGCAGCCAGGGCGTGTCGCCGACGAACTCCTTCAGGAACATTGCGGCGGTGATCGATCCGCCGTAGCGCCCGCCGGTGTTCTTGATATCGCCGATCTGGGAGACGATTGACTCGCGGTATTCGTCTTCCAGGGGCAAGCGCCAGAAGCGCTCGCCAGACTGTTCGGTCGCCTTCGCGAAGTGCGCGTATTCCTCCTCATCGTTGGAGAAGACCCCGGCATTAATCTGGCCGAGCGCGACGGCGACCGCGCCGGTGAGCGTTGCAGCGTTGATCAGATGCGTGGCGCCGAGCTGCTGCGCGTA
>DASVAI010000463.1:0-4560 GCA_036376445.1 Acidobacteriaceae bacterium | reverse complement strand
ATCTGCGATGCGAGCAGTACCTGGTCGATGTCGGAATTGCCGGGTAGCAGTTCTACGCGTTCATTCAGGTTCAGGAGTCGGATGACATTGCGGACCACGTGTTCCAGTGCGCCCTCTCCCACGAGAGTCAGCCGCCACGGCAAATCCTGCAGGCCGGCGAGCGCATGCAGAAGCGTCACGTGATCCTTCTGCTCTTCGTAACGCGCCACCATGACAAGCCGTGGCGGGTCCAGGCTCACAGGCTCGGTTCGCGCGAGCGGCAGGTCCGCCACCCCGTTGTGCACCACATCCAGCGTATCGGGCGTTGCCACTCGGAACCCTGCGGCGAGTTCTTTTTCAAAGTGACAGACGTTGATGATGCGAGTGCCGAAGGCTGCCGCGAGGCGCTCCGCCCAAAGATAGAAGCTCTTCACCTTGAGCGAGCCGCGGTCGATCACGGACCAGCCGTGCGGAGTGAAGGTGCTTGGAATCCCGACGATACGTGCGGCGACACGCGCAAGCCATCCTGCCTTTGCAGTGTGGGCGCACACCAGATCCGGCTTCAACCGACGGAAGGCCCGAACCAGCGCGATGAGCGCAAGGAGATCGCGGCGAGGGTCGACCGGGCGCACGAGGCAGGCGATCGACTCCTGATGAACGTCGCACTCCGCCAGCCGCTCATTGAAAATGCCGCGTTGGCCCGTGATCACCGTGACTTCGTGACCGGCATGGCGGAGCGCTTTGCAGAGGTCGTAGACATGGCTCTGCGCTCCCCCTACGACATTGCCCCGCGTTAATACCTGAACGATCTTCATGGCGGCTCAGTCGCCTCCCGCCTTCAGGAACTCGGTTGCGGAGCCAGCCATCAACGGAGATTCGGAAGCAGCGGTTTCCACATCAGACACGTTGTTCCACACGCGCTCCCACGCGCTGCGCTGGGCATCGCTCAGCGGTGAAGCGCCTTGCCGGCCCAACACGCGAGCAGGACCGCCAATGGCAGCGACGCAATTTGCGCCAAGCCTCGCGCCCTGCACCAGGAGAAAGCCGAGCTTTCCGCCGGCGGACATCGCCTCGCCCTCGTGATGGAAGACGTAGCGACTCCAGAGAACTTTATAGCGCGCAAGCTTTTTCAGCGAGACGCGCTCCTGCCGATATCCGAGCACCGTATCGGTGACGTTTGCGAAGCGGCTCTGGCGGTAGCTGCGCAGCAGCAACTCCTGGTCCTGGGCAAGCAGCGCCGTCTCTTCATAGCGCCACTTGCGGAACCACTCCACCCGGCCCATCCACGTGGGGTGCCATAAAGGAAAGCCGCGCGCCGGATGGGCGACGATGCCCGCATGCGCCGCGGGTGGCGTGAACTGCCAAAGCGGAGTCCCTTTCTCGCCGAAGACCAGCGCGGGGCCACCGCAAAGATCGATTTCCTGCTGCTGCTCCAACGTGCGCAACTGCGCTTCCAGCCTCTTGGGGAAGGACACATCGTCAGCATCCATGCGAGCCAGGTAACGTCCGCGCGCGCGGTCAATGCACTCGTTCAGGCGAGCGGCCAGGCGACGCCGATCGCCGTCGGACCAATAGACAATGCGCGGATCGCGGAAGCTGCGCACCACGTCTGCGCTGTGGTCGCTCGAGCCGTCGTCGCACAACAGAAGCTCGAAATCCTCAAAGCTCTGCTGCAGCATCGAGCGAATGGCCCGACCGAGCGTGCGCGCGCCGTTGAAGAATGGCATTGCAATCGAGATGGTGGGATTCGGCATAGTTCTCCTCAGGCGACCTCAGCAACTGCTGTGCTCTTCGCTGCGCGTGCGACGGCGTGCAGAACTTCGGCATAGCGCGGCCCAAGACGTTCCAGGCTGAATTGCTGCTCAACGACGAAGCGGCCGGCAGCGCCCATCCGGTCGCGCAGCTCCGGGTTATCGATCAACAGCAGCAGCGCGTCGATCCACTCCTGCGTGCTGTTCGGGCCGAAGCCGATGTTGCCGCAGGCGAGGACATCGCTGTTCATCCCGACGGGCGAGACCACGACCGGCAGTCCACATGCCATGGAAGTCAGCATTTTGAAGCTGCACTTGCCGGCGCACCACGGATCATCCGCCAACGGCATCAGGCCAATCGACATCTCGCGGATGCAGTCTGCCTCAATCCCCGGTTGCCATCGGACAAACTCCAGCTGGCTGGCCGGTAGCCGGGTAAATGTAGGCGGCCGGTCCGCAAGGATGCGCAGGCGAACGGCGGGGCGTTCCTTGAGCACACGGGCAAGCGCTTCTTCAATGTCGTAGACGAATCCGAAGTTGCCGCTCGTGCCGGTCCATCCAATGATCACGGCATCGCCATCGGCAAATGGAGCGCGAGGAGAGTATTTCCGTGCATCGATCGCAGTGGGGATCACATGGATCGCGGAGTTCCATTGCCGAAAGTAATTGGCGAGGTATTCATTGCCGCAGACGACCGCACCGCTCGCCCGCGCGAGGTCCTTTGCGCGGCGTCCACCAGTATTCAACCAGATGGCATCGTCTACATCCAGCACCATCGGACGTCGCGCCAATCCCTGCACTGGCGCAAACGCCGGCAGAAGCTGCCGCGAGACCCACGTGAGGTCGGCGCCCCACGAGCGCGCCAGATCCAGCACGCGCGAAGTGGCAGTAGCGCCCGCCCATAGCGGACGCAGTGCACGACGGCGAGGCAGTACGTTGCCCCACGGAAGCGGATACTCGTGCACCTGAATGCCCAGTTCGCGCAGCGGAGCGATGTACTGACGGACGCGCGCCCGCGCGCTCGGCACATTCGGGCCGCCGGTGTAGGCCGCTACCCTCATACCGAGCCTCCTTCCTGCGCGAGCTCGCGGTCTGCAGCGCGTACCGATCTCCGCAATGGAGGCATGAAGTAGATGGCGGTCGATAGGAATGCCATCTTCGCCATAAACGTGACCTGGGCGAAGAACTCATCGGAGAAGAAGGTCATCATGGTGGCGAAGATCAGAGTGCCGAGAACAAAGGTGGCCCAGCATGTTCCGCCGAGCGCGCAGCGATAGGTATAGGTGCTGACTGCGCCGACCAGGAACATCAGAAGCACGACGCTCGTCATCGTATAGGTCTGCATGTAGTAGGGCAGAAAGATGCTATAGACGTTTGTGGACTGGGTTGGCGATACCTTGGTGTATTGCAGATCGCGGTCATGCTGCAGGAATTCACCGCCGAATTTGTTCGCTAGCCGAATCGCGAAGCTGTTCAGGTCCCAGCCATATTTCAGGCTGGGATTCTGACGAAACTGATCGAACGCGACGATGCCGCCGAGCCAGTACGTCGCGGCGCCCTGCAGGACCTTGGTGGAGTTCTCTGCCGCTGTGTCGTTCGAGTCCGCGCCGAACTTACCCATCGCAACCTGGTTCAACGTAAAGATGAAGGCAAAGCCGAGGATGACCGTCGCGAGAATCTTCTTTGGTGCCTTGCCGGACCTTATCCAGAAGATAGTGACCGCGCTCACCGAGACGAGAAGCACGTCGGATCGCGAGCCGTTCAGCAGGTGATAGAGGACAGCCAGCAGCAGAGTGGCGAGCGTATGCGGACCGTTCTTGCCGGACTCCGTCCACTCAAATACCGCGAGCAGGGCGGCAAACGAGATCAATGGAAGAATGCTTGCCTCGAAATGCAGGCCGCCGCCGGTCGCATTTGCGTGGATGGAGGCCATTCTGATCTGACGCCACAGGCTTTCGCGCGGAGCAATTGTGGAACTGAGCTGGCCGAGATAACTCAGGAAGAAAGGGAAATTCGCCAGCAGGAGAAACGGCATCCAGCGGACCAATCGCTGAATGAAAGCGACGCGCTGCGGCTTGACCCGCGACAAATGGAACGATTGTGGCTTCGGCAGGCGGACCACGAGGACGCCTCCGATCGAGTAGGCGAGCACTCCGGCGAGCACATACCAGATGGTGCTGCTCAAAATCGGGTAGTACATATCGCCACACAGGAACAGCCCGAGCAGGGTCGCAGCCCAGACGAGGGTCAGCACCGCAGGGGGAAACAGAATCGTCCGCCCGTAGCGATACATCAGGAGGAACCATCCGGAGAGCAGGACTACAGCTAGGGAGAGCGTCATGCTTATGCCTCGACCGCAACCGGCCTGCGCGATAACAGGGGAAGCGCAAGAATTAGCGAGACAGCAGCCGCTGCTGCCAGGTAGAGCAGCTTCGGCACCAGGTGATGCGTGGCCATTTCCACCCACGCGCCGCCGCCCACCAGCAGGATGGCGGCTACGAGATTCTTCGTGGAGAACGGCATAGTGGGCATCACGCGATAGCCGGCAACGAAGAAGCAGGCCGTGTCCACAGCAACTCGGATCACCCAGGCGATGGCTGCACCGAGAATGCCGTAATGGCTCACCATGATCCACACGAGGCCGAGATAGAGCGGCAGCTCGATAGTGTGGATCTTGGCGTTTACCTCGGGCCGCCCGATGGCCTGAATCATGCTCGAGGGACCATGGGCGACACTGTTGATGAGAATGCCGACCGCAAGCCACTCGAGTACGCGGAAGCTTTGCGCGGCGAATGCGCTGCCGACCCAGACCGTGAGAATCTCGTTCGCG
>DASVAI010000446.1:0-11248 GCA_036376445.1 Acidobacteriaceae bacterium | reverse complement strand
AACACTCCGGGCTTTCCGTGAAAGCGTTCCAAATCATCGATCTTCGAACTGAATGGCTTGAAATCAAATTTATTACTCGCGACCTTCTCTACCACTTCTGGCGTAGCAATATAGAACGTCCATAGGCCTCGGACCATCGTTTCCGTGAGGGGTCTTATCAACGCCGTCGCCGATCCTATCAGATGGCCAGAAGCAAGCAGCATCATTATTGACTCGTGGTGCTCCATTGCCATCGACATGTAGAGGATCAGCAGACGTGTGCGCTGGTCTGGATCTGCGTAGTCGCCGTGCACTGCAGCATACACAGCACCTGCGAACTTCTTCGCATTGTTCGCCACCTGAGCTACTCGCTCCGAATGCTTAAATACTGTCTGGCCCATTTAGGTATATCGCTCTTGATGTGAGACAGGATTGAAACGACTAATTGTGCCCTTCACTTTTTCCTGTTGCTCTCGAATCGCCCTCCAGATACAACCCTGATGGCGTCCATAGTCTGGCTAACAGGGTTATAGCGAAGACGAGGAATAACCACCGCTTCCTCGTTGACCAAGAGCGCGTTGTATTCGGTCTGAAGGGAACCGTTGCGCCGCTTCGGCGGCAGCTTCTTCTTGGGCTTCTGTAGCTCGCGTTGTGCAACGAGTTGCTTGAGCTTTGGGCATTTCTGCATGTGCTTCCTGTTCTTGACGAACTGGCACTTGCAGAACGGACAGGTAGCAAGCTCTTGAGAGATAGTGGGCCCCCCTTCAGATGAAAAAGAAGCAACAGCATACCCTACAAGGTCGGCCGCTTCGTCGCGACGTAATTCTTTTACTTTCGCCTTTGCGGAAACGGGGCACCCGGACGAATCGCGATCCTCTACTGAAAGTCTGGCTTCCAGAGGGGGAGTGGTCTTGCCCAGAAGACGATTTCGCCGGGGTTAATTTCCACGGTGCGGCCGTTGCATTCGTTGTGGGCGATGAAGCCTTTGTGGAGGGCCTGGTCGACGGGGACCGCGATGGTGGGGCCGCTGCAACTGAAGTAGGCGAGGCGGTTGGGGTCGCCGTATTCCTTGGTGCCGGGCTTCATGGTGAAGTTGCGGGTGCCTTCGACGACCAGCATGGTGCCGCGGCCTTTGCCGCCGACGTAGATGGTGGACTCTTCGGCATCGGCATCCCACTCGACGAGCACGTTCTGGTGGCTCATGGGCGCGCCGGTGTCCGCGTTGATGAGGCGGATGACGAGGCGATCCGACCGTGAGACGCCGAGATGCGGCTCGGATGCGGCGTGAGCATTGCCGGCGAAAAACGTAATCGGAGCAGCGACCAGTATGGCTGCGATGAGAGCTGTTGTTCGGCAGAAGTTTATCTGACCCATATCTGTTCCGTGGCGCAGGATTTGAAGTCTGTCGGGCGCCTGTATGGATGATCCGATGGCTTGGAGACTTTCCGGCTTCCACGGAAGTGAAAGAGGGATGGCACTCCAGGTGGTTAGATTTCAGAACGGGACTGGCCGTCCGGGTGGCGGCGCCGATGGCGGGAGTTGTTGAGTTCGCTCCCTTTGATCGCTCACAAATAGTTTCGTGGGCCACTTTGGGAAGCTGCAGGTCCTTCGCTTCTTGCCCTAAACCTGAGAACACCGCGCAGGCTGGGGACTCCGATTTTGCTCAGGATGACGAGTCGAGCTGAGTGGTATCCCACCCTTCGCTGCGCTCAGGATGGGGCACCCGATTTTTGCTTTGCACCACGCGCGACTCAGAAGCGGGCGACGAGCATTTTCTCTTCGGTCATGGATTCGATGGCGGAGCGGAGTCCTTCGCGGCCGGTGCCGCTTTCTTTCATGCCGCCGTATGGCATGTGGTCGGCGCGCCAGGCGGTGGATTCGTTGATGAGGATGGCACCGGCGTCGATGTCGCGGAAGGCCTTCGTAATGCGTCCCCAGTCTTTGGTGAAGACGGCGGCCTGCAGGCCGTAGCGGGAGTCGTTAACGGCTTCGATGGCTTCATCGAACTCGTCGTAGGTGTTGAGAAAGACGACAGGCGCGAAGGCCTCCTCTTTGAAGAGCTGGGTGTTGTGCGGCACCTTCGCGAGGAGCGTGGGCGAGAGTTGCGCGCCGCGCCGCTCGCCGCCGGTGATGAGGCGCGCTCCGGCGTCAACGGCTTTCTCGATCCAGTCGGCAGCGCGCTCGGCGGCGGCGAGCGAGATCATGGGACCGATCTGCGTCTGTTCGTCGAGCGGGTCGCCCTGGTGCATCTGCTCGATGCCTTCGGTGAGGCGCTGCGCGAGGGTTTGCCAGCGCATTTTGTGGACGAAGACGCGCTGGACGGAGATGCAGCTTTGCCCGGAGTAGCCGAAGCCGCCGGTGAGGATGGCCTGTGAGGCGAGCTCGAGATCAGCGTCTTCGTGGACGATCATGGCGGCGTTGCCGCCGAGCTCGAGCGTGCAGCGGAGGCGCGGGGCCATGGCTTTGAGCTTCCAGCCGACCTGGGCGCTGCCGGTGAAGGAGAGCATGCGGAGGCGCGGGTCGCCAACCATGGCGGAGGCGACTTCGTTGGAGCAGGGCAGGACGCTGATGGCGCCGCGCGGCCAGCCGGCTTCGATGACGAATTCGCCTAGACGGAGGGCGCTGAGCGGCGTTTGTGGCGCGGGCTTGATGACGATGGGATTGCCCGATGCGATAGCGGGCGCGAGCTTGTGCGCGACGAGATTGAGCGGGAAGTTAAAGGGCGTGATGCCAAGGATGGGGCCGATGGGAAAGCGGCGGATGAGACCGGCGCGCTGTTCGTTGCCGCGTGTCCAGTCGAGGGGAAGGAGCTCTCCGCCAATGCGCTTTGCTTCTTCGGCGGCGACGCGAAAGGTCTGGATGGCGCGCTGGACTTCTGTGCGCGACGCGGAGAGCGGCTTGCCGGCTTCGAGCGCAATGCCGCGCGCGAGGTCGAGGGCTTCGCGCTCGATACGATGAGCGATGTGCTCGAGGATTTCGGATCGCTGCCAGGAAGAGAGCGCTTTCGTTTCGGGGAAGGACTTCTCGGCAGCGCGAAGCGCCTCGTCGGCGTCGCCGCCGGTGGCCTGGCAGACGGCGGCGATGACGTGGTTGTCGTAGGGGCTGAGGACTTCGGCGGTGGCTTCGCTGTTGCGAAGTGTGCCGGCGATGATGAGCGGCGTGGCAGAGGGCGACCCCTGGCTGGTAGCGCGCTTCGATTTGGAGATGGGCATCGCCCTCTATGGTAGCGGGAGGAGTGGTGCGGGTTGAGTGCTAAAGCAAGCTGAAAGTGTGGCTGGACCAAACTTTTGTAAGGGCGAAGTTTCAGCGAAGAACGGTGGTTTCGATCCAGGAAGCGGACGCAAATTGATGAACATTTCGGGGTGAAGAATTGGCGAAGGAGGTTAGGGTGGGGCCAGACAAGATTTTGAACAACTGCTGCGTACCCCGCACACACTGAGGTGATTGAAATGATGACTGCCCTGCCCAAACCATATATGCCCGTGACGCAACTTCTGCTAGCCGTAATGAAGATTGCGGCGGAGCACCACCGCGCCGGCCGCCATGCCGCGGCGCGAGCGATGTACCAGGAAGTGCTGGAGCTGGATCCGCGCCATTCCGATGCGCTGTTTCTGCTGGGAGTGCTGGAGCGGCAGCAGGGACGACTGCAACAGGCGCAGCAGCGGCTGACCGAAGCAGCGCGGTGGGCGGCGGACCGCGTGCCGATCGATGCGGAGCTGCGGCTGGTGGAGCATCTGCTGCATAAGCGCCACCGCAAGCCGGCTCATGGCTGGACACCGGGCCACTGGAGCACTGATTGCTCTGCGCTGGCGATAGTGGCGCGCGCGCCTGACCCGCGCTGGGAGTGAGACTGACCGTTACAATGAATGCGGGGGGCATGATGAGTCTCGGCGGCCCGCCGTATTTCTCCCTGTGACAGGTACGGAATGACACTCGCTTCCACCACTTTGCAGCAGACCATTGAAGAGGCCGCACACAAGGCCGGGCTTACGGTTGTTTCCACCAGCGAAGGAACGGACTTCCATGGCATGCCGACCTCCATCTTTCGCCTGGGGCTGACGCAGGATGCGCCGGCCGAGCGCACGCTGGCATTGGAGTTGAACGAGGGCTTTGCGCCGGCCGATGGCCAGCAGAAACAGGGGCTGGCATCGTACCTGGCGGCGGCTGCAAAGCGGCTGCGGAATCCAAACCCGAACGCGTTGGTGACGCTGGCCGGGCTGCCGCTGGCTTTCCGGGAGTTCAAGTGGCCGTTCCATCTGTCGACTTCGGGCGCGGACACCTACCTGGTGCATGGCGTCGTTGGGCTGGAGGATGGGAGCGGATCGCCGCTGCATGCGAAGGTGGCGGCAAGCTTGACAGTGACGTTCATGGAAGTGGTGCCGGCGCCGGAGCAGCCATATGCGGAGTCGTTTCTGTACAACGCGGTGCGCAAGACACTCGACCAGGGACAGCTCGAGATGCTGAAGTCCGGCAACCGGCAGCCCGTGCCGGTGACGACGCGCTACTACAGCCGGTGGAAGAACAGCTTTGTTTTCTCCGACTCGAATGAGACATCGCGGCGGGAGTTCCTGGCGTTGAAAGTGTACTGGCTCTCCGCGGTGTTGGGCTCGAACCAGCCCGTGTGGATTGCCGATCCGTATGACGCGCAATACCTGAACACGACACCGGAAGCGTTACAGAAGGACGCGGCGGAACTGGCGAAGGATGGGCTGGTGACACTGGAGGGCGACTTCGCGGCGGCGACGGCGAAGCTGGCGGGCGCGGCGGAGCACTATCGCGCGCTGCTGGCGCACGCGCTCTCGCTGACCAAGCCGGAGTTCAACGAAGAGATGCGGCACGGCCACACGAATATGTAGCCGCTGTTTCCCCTTGCCTCAGGAGATTGTGTGCGGCGATTCGCGTGCGCGTTGGCGATGCTTGTGTTCCTGGCTGCGGCACTACCCGCAATTGCAGAAGAAGGCGCACAGCAATTCGCCGATCTGGGGCGCTGTACGCTCGACAACGGCCAGGTGATCGAGCATTGCCGCGTTGGCTATCGCACGCTGGGCACACTGAATAGCGCAGGCAGCAACGCGGTCTTGATGCCGACATGGCTGAACGGGCGGAGCGAGGATCTGCTCCCGCTGGTTGGCCCCGAGGCGAGCAGCAGACGGCTCGTCGATACGACAAAGTACTTTGTGGTGCTGATGGATTCGCTGGGCGACGGCATCTCCTCGTCACCTTCGAACAGCGATGTGCAGCGAGGGCTGGAGTTCCCGCCGATTAGCGAGCGCGATATGGTGCGGGCGGAGTATCGCGCCGTGACCGAGGTCCTGCACCTGAAGCATGCGCACGCGATTGTCGGCATCTCGATGGGAGCCGAGCAGACATTCGAGTGGGCGGTGACGTATCCGGAATTCTTCGATCTGGCGGTGCCGATCATTGGAACACCACAGCCGACGAGCTATGATCTGCTGTCACACACCATCATGGAAGATGCGATGCGCGCCGATCCCGATTACAAGGACGGCAAGTATGGCGAAAAGCAACCCACGCTGAAGCTGGCGAATGAGCTGCTGGAGATGCAGCTCACCACGCCGGAATTCCGCGTGGCACACACGGACAGGAAAGATTTTCCTGCACTGCTTGAAAAAGCGCGCAGGCCGCAGCGCCAGGACGCGAACGACCGCATGTGGCAATTGAGAGCCGTGCTGGCGCACGATGTGCTGCGCGGCAAGCCGATCGAAGAAGTCGCGAAGTCAACGCGCGCGAAGTGGTTGATTATCGTCTCTGCACACGATCATTCGGTGTATCCCGGACCTGCGCTGGCGTGGGCGAAAGCGGCCGGGGCGGAGACGTATGTCTCCGACACGCCGTGCGGACACCTGATCATGGAGTGCGATGCGGCCCAGGTGGCGCGGCGAGTGGAGACGTTTCTGGTGCAGTAAGCTGTGGGAGGATTCCCTTCAGCGTGCCGTCGTGATAGCGTCCCGAATCGCTGCGTAGGGTGCAGTCGCGGAGAACTCGATCTGCTCTCCATTGCGCTCGATCCCAAGTTGCTGCCATAGCTTTGCGAGATCGACGTGCACGGGAGATTGGCTCCAGCTTCGGTATTGATCCATGAGCACGTGGCCGCCTGTGGCTTTGTCGCCGATTTCGAGTGCGCGGGTGATGGGCCAATCGTGATCGATAGTGCCTCCGGCATCGACCACGGCGCGGAGCGCGTCCTGCAGGCCTTTGCGGTTGCGGCTGGCGACGCGGATCTGCACATCTGCGACAAGACAGAAAAGAGCCCCGCCCCAATAGGTGCGGCCCCAGGTGTGAGTGCGGTCGAGGCCCTGATCGCCGGCGCCGGGATCGCCTTTGGGCATCCCGTCGAGCATGTCGCTCCAGATCTGCTTCGCCTGTAACTCGCCGGTCTGCACACGCGCGATGGGCTCAATGTAGGTGGCGAGGCCTTCTTCCATCCAATGCTGATCGTCGGGGAGCGAGGGGAAGCCCGTGTGGACGAGCTCGTGAGTGGTGGTCCAGTCGGCGGCGAGCTGCGCCGGCGTGATGTGCTGGCCGAGAGCGATGCGGGTGAACGAGGGCCAGCCGCCGACATCGCCCCAAGTGGTGCCGTGCACGGCATCGCCGCCGCCGGGTATGGGGACGATGAAGATGTGCACGCGCGAGACGGGAAAACGGCCGTAGTAGGTGACGACGGCGTGAGCGGCGGTCTGGATGCGCTTGACGGTGATGTCGTCGGAGAGATCGAGACTGCCGGCGGCGAAATCGATCTGGATGGTGGCGCCGCCGATGGTGATACGGCGCGTGGCGCGGGGCGGTCCGTAGCGGCGGGCGGGATCCCATTGTGCGGAGGCGCGCGGCAGGAGGCGGGCGGCCGCGAGAGTTCCGAGTAAGAGCAGAGTTCTGCGGCGGCTCAAGTATGTGGCCATGCTGAATGTATGACACGAACGATGCGGTGAGGTCACGCGCGCGAATTCGATTTCATCAAGGAGGAAGAAATTGCACCGTGTGAGCGTTTCAGTCGACAACGCGCCCTCAAATAAGAGGAATACCAGAGAAGGCTTCGCATCACGACGAGATCCCCCTTGCAGAGGTGCGAGTAGCGGCTGGCGAATTAATGATCGGGTGCAGCGATATTTCCGGTCAGAATGCGCGACTCGGATCGGAACTGATGGTAGTTATCAAAAACCATGTCATTTACCAAGGTGGTTGGGGGAGGAGCGGATTCGGCGAACGGACCTACGAAGCGCATTTTTGGTGCCGCGCCCATCGATATCGAGACACTCCTTAAGGGGCAGGTGTAAGTTTTGCCGCCGATCTCCACCGGGCCATATTCCACCATGATGTCGGCCTGGAGAATAGGAGCGCCCAAGGGCTGTTCCGCCTGTACGGTCACACGGAGAATCGTCCCGGTGGCTGGATCGATGGCTAGCTCGCCGTGATATCCAGTGACGTGCGTCGCATCCTCTTCAACGCTCGAGAGACCGTAAAAACCTGCGGAGTAATGCGATCGATCTTTCGGCACGCGATAGTGAAAAACCGCCAACGTTCCGGCACTTCCACGTTCCCAACGACTCCAGGTGAAGCCATCGTGCGCAGCGTCTACAAATACGGTTGAGAGAATCGGGCCGAAGGTGCCCCGGGTGATCAGACCTTTGCCTTCCAAATGATCAGGATGTGTTTCCCATTCGCGAGGATTGATGATCTCCTTTCCGTCACGATACGCGACAACTACCTTTGAACTGCCAACTTGTCGCCAGGATGAATGATCCAGAGACCCGGCGCTTGTAGGTTTCCCGCGGTGGTCGTCCTCAAAGCGAACAATCGTCCGCATTGCGTAAAAGTTGGGTAGCTTGGGCAGCGTCTTCGCAAGATACTCCACAGTTAGCGCAAGCATGCGCCGCTGTTCGTCCAAATCAGGAGCAGCTTCGGAAACTACGTCCTGAGCGGCAGGACTTAGAAACACCGAGGCATCCGCGAGCGCTACCAGTGCCCACCGGCTCTTCGTGCCCGGAACGATTTGCTCCAACGACTTGAGCTTCGGAGAGCTCATCCTTTCTGCGAGTTCAAGACCAGACAACTGCCGTGCGACCTTCGCGTCGGCTTTATCCTTGTCTTCCGCGAGGATGCGCTGCACGTCCTCCACCGAGACGCTCTGCTGTCCTGCACTTCCCGGCGACGGTGCAGCTTTCGCGGGAGATCCATTGAAGAAACAGAGACTCGACACAACGCAGACCGCCAGGAGATGGAATATTCGATCAAAGGCGCGGACGGTCACGAGCTGTTCTCTGAATCTCTCCATGCAGTCAACCGAAACCGGCCCCCTGATCTGTAAGACGAAGCCATCTCCTCAGCGCCGCGGCGAAGTGCTTCCAATCAGGGCGTCAGGATGCCGATGGTCTGCAGCCACACAGCAGCGAGATCGGGCCAGTGGGTAACGGGCAGTTTTGTGGGACGAAGGCCGTAGCCGTGGCCGCCGTTGGCATAAAGGTGCATTTCGGCCGGAATGCCGGCCTCCTTCAGAGCTTCGTAGTAGAGCCAGGCGTTCTCGACTTTGACGGGATCGTCTTCAGCCTGGATGAGAAAGCTGGGCGGCGTCAGCGCGACGGGCTTTACCTCGGGACGGAGGGTGTGGGTGTCGTCGAGTTGGAGATACCCGGGATAGATGAGCAGCGTGAAGTCGGGACGGGCGCTTAGCTTGTCGGCATCGTCGATCGCGGGATAGACATTGTCAGAGGAATGCGCGCCGAGCACTGCGACGAGATGGCCGCCGGCGGAGAAGCCGAGCACGCCGAGGCGGTTGGCATCGAGCTGCCACTCGGATGCATGGCGGCGCACGAGGCGGACGGCGCGCTGCGCGTCAGCCAGGTCCTGCGTGTATTGGGGGAAGGGGCCCGCGTTGGGCACGCGGTATTTCACGAGCGCGCAGTTGACGCCAATGCTGTTGAGCCAGTCGCAGACCTCGGTGCCTTCGAGGTCGTAGGCGAGGATCCGATATGCGCCGCCGGGAAAGACGACGACGGCGGCTCCGGTGTTCTTTGCGGCTGGCGCGGGATAGAAAGCGACTGTTGGCTTGGCGACATCGCCGATGCGCGCGACGCGTTTGCCGGCGATGAGCTGGTCGGATGATTTGGTGGTGTCGTGTTCCTGCTGGCCGACGGGGACGTTGGGTTCGCCTGGGGGTGTGCCGGGCCAAAGCGGTATGGTGGCGGTCTGCGAGAAGACGGGCGGTGCCATGGCTAGTGCGAGGAGCAGAGCAAATCGAGATGTGCGCACGCGACGAGTGTACCGGACTCGGTGCTGCTGGCCGCCTGGGACCCTGACTTGTGAAGCAATTCAACAGGCGATTGAGGCGACGATTCTCTCAGCTATCTTTCCTGAAGGCGTCAAAGTAGTGGTTTTCACCTTCATCCTCGTACTCCTCCGCGACCGATATACCAACAGCTCCGAGCAAGTTCCTGTACTGCTCGGCTCCCAGAGAGATTGATTCCAATCCTGTCATTGCATCGCTCCAAATGGCGGGCTTGGCGGTTGAGGTGAATAGCAGGCGACCACCCGGCACGAGTATGTCGGCGAATCTCCGGATCAGGCGATGCTGATCTTCAGCTTTGAGAAGGAACATCAACCCGATTGCCAAGGCGGCATCGAAGGTTCGATCAAAGAATCCGGACTCTTGAACGGCTTCGCAAATGATGGGTGTGACGGGCAAGTTGCGTTGGAATGCTGCGACAAGCGATGGTGCTGCATCGACACCGAAAACATCGAGTCCTTCTTCGACTAGTACCACCGTGAGGGGAAGGCCGGGACCGCATCCGAGGTCAATGACGCTGCTGCCGGGCGGTAGTCTTTTCGCCCACTTCCGCACTGCGTTTACGCCGATTCCAATGGACCGAGTACTAGTATTACCGCGATACGCGAGAAACTCTTCCGAGACTGCTTCGTATCCGTTGGATCGATCCATGGATTCACAGTACCAAAGGGAGCCGCACCTGCCAGCAGCAGATCAGTACGCGAACTCGGCTTCTCGTCGGCCGTGTGAGCTGCTCAATAATCGAGGTAAGCGGCGCGGCGCTGCATGAAGGCTTCCAGCGCAGTGCGCCAGTCGCCTGCGATGCGCTGCGGGTCTTCGCCGGAGCGCAGTGCGTCGAGCACGGATTTGTTTACCAGCAGGTGATCGATGCTGTCGAGCTTGTAGTCGTGCGGATAAAGTTTCCAGAGCGCGGAGGCGATTTCAAGGCCCATTTCCGGGCCGTCGAGCGCGTTCCGCTCGGTGATGATGATCGAGACGCCCTGGCAGAGCTGGCCTGCGTAGGGATAAGGCGCGGCGGGCGTGAAGCTGACCGGGATGAAGCGAACGCCGGGCAGCAGGTCGGCGTTCATCGTGCGAGCGAGCGTGCGGGCGCCGAGCCCATCGATCCAGGGAGCGCCGAGGAGTTCGAAGGGCGTATCGGTGCCGCGGCCAACGGAGATGTTGCTGGTTTCGATGAGGCCAAGACCGGTGTAGAGCTCGGCGGCGCGCTGGCTGCGGAGATTGGGCGATGGATTGATCCAGGCGAGGCCGGTCGAGTCGAACCAGTCGCCGCGCTCCCAGCCCTGCATTTTGACGACGGTGAGCGCAGCGTTGATGCGGCGCTCGCCGTTGTAGTAGCGCGCGAGCTCGCCGATGGTCATGCCGTGGCGCACCGGGATGGGCATGAAGTTGGTGTAGCTGTCGCGGCCGATATCGGAAACGGGGCCCTGCACAAATGAGCCGGTGACGGGATTGGGGCGGTCGAGCACAATGATGTCGATGGCGGTTTTCGCTCCTGCTTCGAGGAAGTAGCCCATGGCCGCGTCGTAGGTCCAGTAGCGGACGCCGACGTCCTGCAGATCGATGACCACGGCGTCGAGACGCCGCAATGTATCGAGCGATGGCCGGCGCTTCTCCTTTGCTCCGAAGAGGCTGATGACGGGCAGGCCGGTGGCCTTGTCGGTGGTGTTGGAGATGTTCTCGGTATCGAGCTTGCCTTCAAGGCCGTGCTCCGGGCTGAAGAGCGTGGTGAGGGTGAGGCCGGGGTTGGCAGCATGCGCGTCATGGGCGAGCACGTCGATGGTTCGGCGGCCGTCGCGATCCAACCCGACGGCACTCGTGAGCAGGCCTATTCGTAACCGCCCACCATGCTTTTTCGCGAGCGCCTGCAGGGTGAGGAATTTTTCCGCTTCCAGCACGTCGATGCCGGTGAGGACGTCGCCGTTGCGGGCCTGCCAGCGGCGCGCGCCGGTGAGCGATTCGTTGTAGCCG
>DASVAI010000435.1:0-10115 GCA_036376445.1 Acidobacteriaceae bacterium | reverse complement strand
TCGATCCGATCACTACACTCCACGCCGAATGACTTCTTGGCCCTCCCAATGCCCCCTTCGGGATGCTGATGAATTCACCCATATCGGGTTCCAGAGGTGTATCCGCAAAAACGCCATGTAGCCTGGAAGAATTCTGGATTCACGCGAAATCGCCAGTGCACTCATTAGGTTGACTGCGTGCATTGGGGTGACCAGCAACCGGGAAATGCTGCCTACGCGGCCAATTTCCGCATTGTCGACTTTTAGCCCTGTGGCGATCCTCGGCAAACGATAGCTGTTGCGAGAATGATGTGCTGCGTTAGATTTGCCCAGCGCTCACTGCGGATTCTGCTGGTCCTGCTGTTGCTGCTGGTCGTCGTCCTTTTTGCCGCCGCCGAAGAGACGACTGAAGAAGCCGCGTTTTTTGGCTTTGGGCTTCTCCTGAGGCTCGTTGTTCTGCGCATTTTGTGTTCCGGGTTGCTGGGGCTGGCCAGGTGGGAGCACGGTAGGCTGGGCGCTGGGCGGCAACTGCTGCTGCTGCGCGCCGCCGAGGCCGAAGAGCTTCTGGAAGAAGTTCCGCTGGTCCTCGTTGGGATGGGAGCAGGTGTTGCGCGGAGCGGTGCCATCGAGGAAGGCGGCGTAGTAGTCGTCGGGGCAGGTCTGGTCGGCGAGCAGGTTGGTGTTCTTGTCGAGCTTGACCAGGCTGACGCCCTGAGGGATGGAGAAGTCGCGCGTATCGGAGTACTGCGGGAGCTGGATGGCGCGTTTCATGAACTCGGCCCAGATGGGTGCGGCAAGGGTCGCGCCTTCGGCCTTGACGTCTGAGTAGTCGTCGTTGCCGACCCAGATGATGCAGATCAGGTTGGAGGTATAGCCGGCGAACCAGGCATCGTGAGACGTGCCCGTCTTTCCGGCGGCGGGCGCCATAAAGCCGCGCGCGCGAACGCCTGCCGCTGTCCCGGTGTTCATGACGTTCTGCAGCATGTTGGTGGTGAGATAAGCGACGCGGGGATCGAGGATCGGCTTCTCGTCAGGCTGGTGATCGCTGATGGGGTCGCCGTTGGCGGTGCGGACGGAGGCGATCTCCCAAGGAATAATCCGGGTGCCGTTGTTGGCGAAGGTGGTGTAGGCCCCGGCCATCTGGATGGGCGTGGCGTCGTAGGATCCGAGCGCGACCGCGGGCGTGCCACGGGCCTCAAGGATGCCCGCGTCACGGGCGAGGGCGGCGACATTGTCGTAGCCGACCATCTGCGCGAGCTCGACGGTGGCGTTGTTTAGGGAGTACTGAAGCGCATAACGGGCCGTGACCTCACCGACTCCGTGATGACCGTAATTGTGCGGAGCGTAGCCGCCTTCGAAGGTCTGAGGGTCGTTGTTGAGGAGGGTGACTTCCGTGAACAGCCCATGGCGCAGGCCGGGATCGGTGGTCTGCGGGTCGTTGCTGTTCTGCGGAGCCGGATCGGTGGCCGCTCCGGCGACGGCACCTGGAGTCGCGGAGGCGGTTTCGACCGTAGCGGGCGTGGTGAGCTGCGTGCCGGCCAGCGAGGTGTTGAAGGCTGCGGCGTACACGAATGGCTTGAAGATGGATCCTGTGGGGCGGTGGGCCGTGGCGTGGTTGAGTTGCGAAACGCCATAGCTGCGGCCGCCAACCAGCGCCAGCACCTGGCCAGTGTGCGGATTGAGCGCTACCAATGCTACCTGCGGCGTGGCGATGGTTTCAGGGTGTTTGGAGCGCTTGCGCCGCCTCTCCACCAGCTCATCGATATTCTTCATGCCCTCGGTGACGGCAGCGTTGGCGACCTCCTGCAGATCGGGATCGAGCGAGCTGTAGACGCGCAGGCCCTGGGAGCTGTACTGCTGCTCGCCGGAGTTGCGGACGATCTGGTCGTGGACGATGTCGATGAAGTAGGGGGCGAGTCCGCCATCGATGGCGCCGGGCGCGAGGCGCAGCGGCTCCTGGCGCGCGGCCTGGGCCTGGGCTTCCGTGATGCTGCCGGTGTCCACCATTGCGCCGAGCACGACGTTGCGCCGCGCGATGGCGCGCTTGGCGTGGCGGTAGGGATTGAGCGCGCTGGGCTGCTGGATCATGCCGGCGAGCAGCGCGGATTCGGCCAGGTCGAGCTGACGGACGTCTTTGCCGAAGTAGGCCTGAGCGGCTTCGCCCATGCCGTAGATGCCGAACGATCCCTGCTGGCCGAGCGGGATTTCGTTGGCGTACATCTGGAAGATCTGCTGCTTGGTATAGCGGTGTTCGAGCTGGAAGGTGATGGCGGTTTCGATGATCTTGCGGCGCATGCTGCGGGCCCGCGTGAGATCAAAGAAATTGCGGGAGAGCTGCATGGTGAGCGTGGAAGCGCCGCCCCGGTATCGGCGGTCGCCGATGAGGTCGTGATAGATCCAGCCGGTCAGCGCGATGTAGTCGACGCCCCCATGGGAAAAGAAGCGCTTGTCCTCGATGGAGGTGACGGCCTTGACCAGGTCCGGGGGCAGCTCGTCGTAGGTAATGAGACGGCGCTTGGCGCGGTTTGCACCCTCGGAGAGCGAGGTGATGAGCTGCGGCTCGAGCTCGTAGGCGGCGAGCTGCTGCTTCTGGTCGCCGGAGATGGTGGTAACCATGCCGTGATCGACGGAGATGGTGGCGCCTTCCTGCGAGTGGTAGGACTGGGGGCCGGGATGGACGGTGATGCTGTCTCCGCGCAGCTCGTAGGTGCCCATGGGCGATTGGTTGCGGCCGGGCGGCGTGTAACCCGCGGTGCGCAACTGCTGGGCGATTAAGTCCGCGGTGAGCTTCTGGCCAACGCGGACCTCGCGGGGAGCGGCGTAGATGCGCGGCGTCTGGTTAAAGAGCGGCTTGGAGAGGCGCTGGTCGACGACCTGTGTGTACTTGCTGGAGTAGTAGGTAAAGGTGATACCGACGACCAGCAGGATCAGGGTGAAGACGATGCAGACCAGGGTGAGCACTGTCTCCCAGATGGGCTTTTCGGCGAAGGGCCGATTGGGCGGGAGCTTGAATCTAACGGCCAAAGCAGGTCTTTTCCTGGCGGCACGCGCCGCCGCACGAGAGTACCGCAGGCCAAGACCAGCGGGTGGAGATCAGCAGGAGACGCCGCATGCCAGGAGTTGGACGCACTGGGCGAGTTTCCGCTCTACTCTATGATACGCGGAGGACTGGCCGTCCAGGCAGAAGCGCCTGCGGCGCGTATTGTCAGGTTCGCTTCCCTTGGTCGCTCAGGTCGAAATCCATGGCGACCGAGATCGACCGTGAAATCCAGACATTCGCCCGGGCTTAGGCGCTCGGGTTGACTGCTTGCTTGAGCGCGGCTGCGACTTCCGCCAGTGGCAGCTCTCGGGTCGCCGATCTGTCGCCTGCTGTGGCTCGGGTTACGAGCTCGACAATGCCTTCGGCGGCTTTCTTCCCGACGTTGATGCGGTAGGGGACGCCGATGAGGTCGGCGTCCTTGAACTTGACGCCAGCGCGCTCGTCGCGGTCGTCGAGGAGGACGTCGAATCCGGCGGCTTCGAGCTCGCGGGCGAGCTGCTCGCCTTTGGTGAGCAGCGCGGCGTCCGTGATGTTGGTCACGGTGACGACGACGTCGAAGGGCGCGATGGAGGGCGGCAGCCAGAAGCCGTTGTCATCGTGGTTCTGCTCGATGGCGGCGGTGAGGATGCGCTCCATGCCGATGCCGTAGCAGCCCATGTGGGGTGTGACTTCCTTGCCGTCGGCATCGAGGACGCGGGCTCCCATGGCGTCGCTGTAGCGCTTGCCGAGCTTGAAGATGTGGCCGATCTCGACCGCCTTGGCGATTTTGAGCGGCGCGCCGCAGTTGGGGCAGCCTTCGCCTTCGACGGCTTCGCGGACGTCGGCAGTGAGTGTGGGGGTGAAGTCGCGGCCGGGGGTGACGTTGCGGTAGTGGTAGTCGAGCTCGTTGGCTCCCGCGACCAGGTTGGCGCGGCCTTCGAGGGCTTTATCGAGCACCATGGTGAGGCCGTCCGCCAGAGGCTGCCGGACTGCGGTAAGGCCGACAGGGCCGAGATAGCCGGCGGGGCCTTTGAACCAGGTCTCCAACTCCTCCGTGCACATGTAACGAAGCTCACGCGCGCCGGTGACGGCGAGGAGCTTGGCTGCGTTGACGGAGTGGTCGCCGCGCAGGAAGACGGCGACGGGTTTCCACGTGCCGTCGTTTGCGAGCGCCATGTAAGCGAGGGTCTTGATGTCGTGTTCCGGCTTGATGTTGAGGAAGGCGACGATGTCGGCGATAGCGGCTTTGCCGGGGGTGTGGATGCGTTCCGGCTTGCCGTCGCCCGTGGGCGCGAGGTCTTCGACGGGGGCGAGGCGGGAGGTGGCCTTCTCGATGTTGGCGGCGTAATGGCAGGAGGCGCACGAGGCGATGAGGTCCTCGCCGGCGTCGGTGTAAACCATGAACTCCTGCGAGCCGGAGCCGCCCATGGTGCCGGAGTCGGCTTCGACGACGACGAAGGAGAGGCCGCAGCGGGTGAAGATGGCGCGGTAGGTGTGGTCGTGCTTGCGGTAGCTCGCGTCCAGGCCGGCGGCATCGATGTCGAAGGAGTAGGCGTCTTTCATGGTGAACTGGCGCACGCGAAGCAGGCCGCCCTTGGGGCGAGGCTCATCGCGGAACTTGGTCTGAATCTGGTACCAGATCTGGGGAAGCTGCTTGTAGCTACGCAGCTCGTTCCGGGCGATGGAGGTCACGATCTCTTCGTGAGTCATTCCCAGGCAGAGATCGGCGCCTTTGCGGTCCTTCAGGCGAAACAGGTTCTCGCCGAAGATGGTCCAGCGGCCGCTCTCCTCCAGAATGTCGCGGGGCAAGAGCGCGGGCAGATAGAACTCCTGGCCGATCTTGTCCATCTCCTGGCGAACGATGGCGATGACCTTGTTGAGCGCGCGCTGGCCGAGGAAGACATAGGAATAGACGCCGGCGCTGAGCTGGCGGATGTAGCCGGAGCGGAGCAGGAACTTGTGGCTGGCGACCTCAGCGTCTGCGGGCGCCTCGCGGAGTGTGGGGACAAAAAGCTGGGACCAATGATGCATGCGGATAGGAATCTCTGGTTGGGTTCGCTTTATGAGAATGCTAGCGGTACCAACAGTGTAGCGGAGTGGAGCATTATGATGAGCATCGTGCATCCCAGTGGACAGAGGCGAGAGGGGTTCGGACGAGTGCGCCGGTTTTCATGGTTGACGGCGGTATGCGCGCTGCTTGTGACGCTGGCGGGATGCGGCGACAACGGGCCGCCGGACTTTACCTTGTCGCTGGCGAGCGGCCAGACGGCGACTGCCAGGATCACGCAGGGGGGAAGAGCGCAGATCAAGTTCCAGGTAGCGCCGGTGGATGGGTCGACGGGCAGCGTCACGATCGTGGTGAGCGGACTGCCGACCGGCGTGGGGGTTGCGCCGGGGGCGGCGACGGTGGGGATCGGCTCACCGCAGACGTTTGAGCTGAGCGCGGCGTCCACTGCGACATTGACCAGCACGCCGGTGACGCTGACAGCTTCGGGTGTTTCGGGGAATCCGCTGAGTTCAAGCTCGATCACGCACACGCAGACGCTGACGCTGGCGGTGGTGGCGCCCGCTACGCCTTAGTCCATCGATATAAGAGCGGCGTTGGTCATCGGCCTGCGGTCTGGATAGCCGGGGAGGCCGAGTCATCCTGCTCCGGGATGGATGTGTCGGTACCCGGCAGCGGCACATATTTGCCTTCTTTGAAGCGCAGGCGCTCCACGCTGGTGTAGGGGATGGGAGCGGGCTCGGCCGGCGTGGCCGGCGTCTTGTCGTGAGGGAGCGTTGCCGGCTTCAGATCCTTGTTGACTTCAGGTGGGGGCTGGGTTCCGCTGCCGGTGAGCACTAGATCGTCGTAGTCCTGGCCGGGGACATCGGCGAAAGTATCGACGCGCTGCCAGGAATAACAGGGATCGCGCAGCGGGCTTTGGGGTCCGCAGGCGCCGCGATTGCTATACGCGGTCTCCTGGCTGAAGGCGCGGACGACGTCCTCCTGCCATGGCACGAGGATGCTGACGCTGCTGCTGGTGAAGTCATTGGCCTGGGTCTGGCTTTCGAGCCGGATGCCGTGGTGGTCTGTGCCGAGCGTGACAAGCTTGACGGAGGGCGGTTTGCCATTGCCTCCGGCGAGATCGACAGCGTCATTCGCGTCTTCCAGCAGCCAAGTGTTGAGGCGGCGCGTGAAGACGGCCATGCCGATGACCGGACGGCAGGTGATGCACTGGAAGAGATCGTCACCGGGACGGCCGGGCTTGTCGCTGCGATGCGGCACGGCAGCCGTGACGACGACATGCCGCGGGTGGCCGGACTGGAGATAGCCGGCGTCGAAGATGACGACGATGTCGACGGGATCCCGGGGCGCGAACCATGAGCCGACAAGATTTGCTGAGGGCAGTTCGGGGAGATTGGCGCGAGCCGTCTGGGTGGAGGGATCGTAGCGGCCGTACCAGTGCTGCATGGCGTCGGCCAGAACGAACGGACGAGGCGCTTCCACCGGGGCAGGTTTGCGCTGGCACCCAGCAAACAGCAACAGAGCCGCCGCGTAAGCAGCGATGGCACGAGCGCGCAGCACGCACCCATGCTAGTGCATGTCTCGTCAGATGGGGAAAGAAGAGACCGGCAGACAACCACAGACGACTGCGTACAAAAACAGACAACTGCAGATAACAGCAGACGAAAGCAGACCACTTCAGCCCAAAACAGAGCCGCATCGCCTCGTTTGACTCTGCGTGATCTGGGGTCGTCTGCAGTTGTCTGTTTTTGTGTGCTGTTGCTGTCCTCTACATCAATTCCAGTCCCCAGAGGTCGTGCAGATGGAGGATGCCGAGCGCGTGCTGTTCCGCGTCCGTTACGACGAGTGAGGTGATGCGGCGCTCTTCCATGATAGCGAGGCCGCGTGCGGCGAGCTCATCCGGGGCGATGGTGAGCGGGTTGGGGTTCATCGCGTCGCCCGCGGTAAGCGTGAGCGCGTCGGGACCGCGGTTTTCGAGGAGGCGGCGGAGATCGCCGTCCGAGATGAGGCCGATGAGATGGCCATCGTTCTCGAGCACGGTGGTGATGCCGAGCTTTTTGCGCGACATTTCGTAGATGACATCGCTCATTCGTGTAGCGCCGGTGACGGCGGGCAGCGCGTCGCCGCTGTGCATGAGGTCGCATACGAGAGCGAGCTTTTTCCCGAGCTTGCCGCCGGGATGCAGCGAGGCGAAGTCCTCCGCGCGGAATCCCTTGCGCAGGGAAACAGCGATGGCGAGTGCATCCCCGAGAGCGAGCATGGCGGTGGTGGAGGCGGTGGGCGCGAGGCCCAGGCCACAGGCCTCGTTGGGCACCGAGCAGTCCAGCGCGACATCGCTGGCGCGGGCGAGCGTGGATTCGAGATTGCAGCAGAAGGAGATGAGGGCGTCGCCGATGCGCTTGAGCGTGGCGAGCAGGCGAAGGATCTCCTCAGTTTCCCCGGAGGCGGAGAGCGCGAGGACCAGATCGCCTCGCATGAGCATGCCGAGATCGCCGTGGACGGCCTCCGCCGGATGCAGAAAGAGAGCGGGCGTGCCGGTGGAGGAGAGCGTGGCGGCGATTTTCTGGGCGATGATGCCGCTCTTGCCCATACCGGTGACGACGACGCGGCCGCGTGACTCACCGCAGCGGAGAACGAGGTCCACGGCGGCGGAGAACGAGGCGGCCATGAAGTTTTCGAGGCGATCCGCGAGCGCGATGAGGCCTTCGGCCTGCGTGCGCACCAGGTTTGCAGGAGCTAGAGCGCTTGCGGGATTTGTGGCGGGCGAGGGTTGGGTTGGCTTCACCATTGCGTCACCCGAAACGATAGCAGGACGGTGAATGCTGTGATACCAAGGCGCTTCTGGTTCGTCCGATAGAATGAGGAGTTTGGCAGGAACGCCGGGAGGGCAAGTCTCCGCTTTGAAGCGCAATCTGATTGTCATTCTTGTGGTGGTGGTAGCGCTGGGATTGATGGCGTGGTCCGGGTACCAAAATCTGCAGCGGCGCCGCGCCGAGATGAAGGCTCAGCCGCATGTGACGGTGCTGGACCAGGCGAACAAGACGGTGCAGCAGGACGTGGCTGCGGATGAGGGGCTGCCGAACCTGCGTGGCAGGAAGGCGCCGGCCTTCACGCTGAGGACCGAGGACGGCCGCAAGGTCTCGCTTGCCGATTACAAGGGCAAGGCCGTGCTGGTGAACTTCTGGGCGACGTGGTGCGTGCCCTGCAAGCTGGAGATGCCGTGGTTCGTGGATCTGCACAAGCAATATGCGCCGCAGGGATTTGAGATTCTGGGCGTGAACGAGGACGAGGCCAAGGATCGCCCGGAGATCAGTAAATATACAAAGAAGATCGGCGTGAATTATCCCATCCTGATCGGCAGCGAAGCGGCGGCGAAGGCGTATGGCGGCGTGGACGTGCTGCCGACTTCGTACTACATCGGCCGCGACGGAAAGATTGTGGAAGAGGCAGCAGGACTGATTTCGCGCGATGAGATCGAGGCGAATATCAAGAAGGCGCTGGCGGCGAGGGATTGATGCGGCAGCAGGTCAGCAAGTCGGCGCAAAAGCGGTCGGCTAAAAACCGGTTGGCGGGCCTTTGGCCCAGGCTCGCTGGTTTTCTGGCTTTTCTGGCCGCTGCGATTTTTGCGAGCTTCGCGTTTGCGCAGAAGTTTCCCTGGCAGGACACGCCGGAGGCGAACAGCAAGACTCCGCAGGTTGTGAAGTTCGTGGGGCCGGAGCAGACGGAAGTGACGGCGCGCAAACCGCAAGTGGTGGAGCTGCGCTTTCGTATCCAGGATGGGTACCATATCAATTCGCACGCACCGCATGAGAAGACGCTGATTCCGACACAGCTCATGGTGGTGGATGGCGATGGCGTGAATGTGTCCGGCGTGGATTTTCCTCCGGGGACAGATACCAGCTTTCCCTTTGCGCCGAATCAGAAGGTGAGTGTCTACTCCGGCAACGTGATGCTGCGCGCGCATCTAACGGTCGCGCCGGGAGGGCATCTGCTGCAGGGAGCCCTGCGCTACCAGGCGTGCGACATGAACTCGTGCATGCCGCCGCGCAAGATACCCGTGGCTGTAAGCCTGATGGCGAAGTAGCCGGCGGATCAACTACAGACAACTACAGACAACTTCAGGTTGCCTGCTTTTGTCTGTCGTGGCCTGGTGTCGTCTTGGACTAGACTTCCAGCCCGACGGAGCGCATGAGCTGCAATGCATTGGTGCTGTCGGCGATGCCCGGCGTGAGTTTGTAATCGAAGTGGAGCTGGCCGGCGCTGAAGCGGTCGCCGAAGTGCATATTGGCAGCGCGGTCCTGAAGCACGTCGGCGATTTTTGTGAGCGCGAGATCATGTGTGGTGATGAGCCCGATAGCCTTGCGGGCGAGCAGGCTTCGCAGCAGCGCCTCGGTGCCGACGCGACGATCGTGCGAATTAGTTCCTGAGAGCAGCTCGTCCAGCAGGAAGAGCGTGGGGCGGGTGGCGGCGAGGTCAGTGATCTGCTTGAGCCGCTGAATCTCTGCATAGAAGCGGGAGAGCCCGCTCTGCAATGAGTCCTGCACGGTGATGGAAGCACCGACCGCGAGCGGCGTGACGGCGAAAGATTTGCAGCAGACGGGCGCGCCGCATTGCGCGAGTACCACGTTGAGTCCGATGGCGCGCAGCAGCGTGCTTTTGCCGGCCATGTTGGGTCCGCTGACGATGATCAGCGCTCGCGCGGGGTCCAGCGAAACGTCATTTGCGATTGCGCTCGAGCGGGGCAGCAGCGGATGCGTGAGCGCTGCGGCGCGGAAGGATGTACCGCCGGATTCAAGCGAAGGAAAGGCGCAGGCTGGCCGCTCATAGGCAAAGCAGGCGAGCGAACTGAGCGCTTCGAAGTCGCCGATGCTGGAGAGCCATGCGCGCATTCGGCTTCCGTGGCGGCGACGCCAGGATTCGATAGCGACCATGCAGAGCGGCGTCCAGAAGACGAAGCGGTTGACGAGTTTGACGAACCAGTTGTCAGTGGATTCGAGCCACTGGAGATTGCGCTCGAGCTTTGCAATGGCGCGAGACGGAAGCAGGCCCTCACTGCGGAGAGCGGCGGTGAGCCCGGCGAGGCGCGGCGATTGAAAGGGCTGGCCTTCA
>DASVAI010000434.1:0-5792 GCA_036376445.1 Acidobacteriaceae bacterium | reverse complement strand
GGAAGGCCAGGGTTTCGGTGTCATACATCCACATGGGGTGCGGATTGGACTCGAAGAGCACACGGTAGTGGGCGCCCGCGTTTTCGGCATTCACTATCTCTTCTTCCAGCAGGGTCAGGATCATGCCTACGGCAACCAGATATTTGGGCAGGTTCCAGACCATCCCGGGCACCTCTACAGCGGGCCACAAAGCCTGGGTGATCGCTGCGGCGATCCAGACCGCGGCCCACGCGTAAAGGCTGAGCACAACGGTGCGCGCGCCGGCCGCGAAGTGCGTAACCTCGAAGCTGTAGAGCAAGGCCAGCAGCAGGAAGACCTGCGTGAGCATGACGTCGAGCGCGGTGCCGTCGTGATGGTGCAGGATGCCGTAGACAAGCCAGCCGCTACAAGCCGCGACCGCTGCAAGCAGGAACCCGCGCAGCACCTGGCGCCGCTGCGAGATCCGCCACGCGACCATGAGCGTCGCTGCTTCGCCGGCGATCGCGCTCAACGAAAGCAGCGGGCTGCCTTCCGGAAGGAAGCATGCTGCCGCGGTGGTCGCCAGCCAGGGGACGCCGAGCGTGACCAGAACGGCCAACCAGCGGCCGGTAATTTGGCGGACAATCGCAGTGGACAAGATGAAGAAAATGCCGCCCAGCACCAGCGAACCCAGGACCAGGAAATCCTGACCGGCACGGCCCACATCAGAGGCCGGGCGCAGCAGCAAGCCCGCGAAATGCACGAGGATCAGACACCATGCGATCAGCCAATAGCGGACACGCAGGGTCGGGCGCTTCCTGTAGATCGACGTGAACAGGAGCACGAGAGAACCCAGCGACAGAAGATCCAGAAGTCCGCTCATCATCAAAGCCCTGTTACCGGATCACAACCTTGCGGACCAGAGTCGGCCTGCCACCGGGGATGATGAAACGGTAACCTCCGACAGCCAGGCGATCAAATATCACGAAAGTTTATGGATGGCTCATTCTAAGCACTTTTGGGCCCGATGTGGGTACTTTCTGTGCACTGAGACGGCCACTAAAAACTAAAGCCGCTGCCGGATTTGCCGACAGCGGCCTTTGCCCAGATCAGTTTCTAATTCTTCGGCGGGTGAGAGACGCCCTCACCGACGGGACCCTTCTGCGGCGCCCGCGGCTTCTGCCGGGCGTACTGCTGGCCGTGGATCTTGATCTTCGATTCGTCGATGCGGCCTTCCGTCGGCTGGTCGAAGACTGCTCCAGGCGCCAGCAGATAGGTCTGCACCTGACGGCCCGAGGCGGTGCTGGTGCGGACATCCACGCGCGATGGATCAATTCCCTTCTCGTTCGCGAGGTACGCACGGGTGTTCATGGCGCGCTCTGCCGCCGTCAACTGGCCGTCGGCTTCGCTGTCGGAGTGCTCGCCAACCAGCACGAGGCGGGCATCGGGCTGATGCTCCATCGTGAGCGCGACGTCGTCGAGGCAGGCGCGGCCTTCATTATCGACGCGCGCGGGACGGCGCATATCGCGGTTGAAGTAGACGGTGCACAGCGGCTGGGCCTTGGGCGCAGGCGGTAGCGCGGGCGGAGCGATTGTGACTTCCGTAGTCGCGACCGCGGTCTGGCCGAGGTCATCCTGTACGCGGCAGGTGACCGTGGCCACCCCGGGCGGCAGGCCGTCGGTGTGCAGCTGCGCAGTGTTGTCCTTGCCGTTGATCTGACCTTCCGAGGTCGCGTACGTGTACGTGAGCTGACGCTGTGGGATGCTCCCCACGTATGCCGTGATGATCGAGACCTGGCCTGGCGTCACGGTGGACGGATCGGGGGAGCACTTCAAGGTCGGAGCCGGCGACGGCTTGACCGTGAAATTGGCCGAGCATTGCGCGAACTGACGGCCCTTCTCCTTGGCAGAGATATGCGCAGTGGCGTGATAGGCGCCCGCGGCCAGGCCCGTGGTGTCGACGAAGATAACCGGACCGAAGCCCTGCTGTTTGCCGCCGGTCAGGATCCAGGTGAAGACGAACGGATGCTTGAGCTTGTCCTTGTAATTGCGCAGCGTGGCGGCCAAGGTCACGCGCTCGCCGGCGTAGACTTCGGCGGGGGTGGCGTCGCAGGCCAGGCTCTTGGATTGGATGGGATTCATCTCGCCGAAGCGGAAGACGAGGCCGGCCGAAAGGCGGAGCGCGTTCACATCCTGGGTGCCCCCGGCGAGATCGTATTTCTGCAGCGCGCCCTGATCGGCATGCATGTGCTCGTAATCGGCCTGGACGAGGCGGAAGGCGACGTGCTCATGCGTTTTCGGCAGCAAGACGTCGAGTCCGCCGCCGCCCGCAAATCCGTAGCCCCACGTTGGCGGCTGGAACTTGGGCCCGGCGACCTCGGCCCCGCCGGCTGTGAAATGCACGAAGGGAATGAGCCGCTGGCCGAGGAAGAAGCGATACACGCCACCAGCTTCGGCGGTGTAGAAGGAGTCCGTAACGCCGCCAAGCTGCACAAACGGTGGCGCGGGCGAGGTGCCGGTGGTTCCCAGGGGATATTCGCTATGTGAGAACTCCGCCTGCACGCCGAAGTGACGCGTGAAGTAGTAGGTGCCGCTCGCGATGTAGCCGCGGGTGTTCTGACTGGGGAAGCTCCAGATACCAACTTTGCCAGTGGGACGCAGATAGGTGTAGCCGCCGAAGATGTCCAGGCGCGACGCGGGTGGAGGCTCCGGTTCATTGACTTGGGCCGCGGGCAGTGATGGATTCACCGCCTGGCTGTCCTGCGTGGCGGGTGCGGTGGGTTGATCCTGCGAGGCCGATGGAGCAGGTGCAGGCTGTGTGCCCGAGTCAGCGGGAGTTGCAGGGGGTGCCGGCAACTGATCCTGCGAAGCTGGCGCCGGGTTAGCTGGAGCAGGGGTTTCGTTGTTCGCTGGGGGATTGGCCGGCGCGGGAGTCTGGTCTGCAGGCGGCGCTGGAGGCGCCGGGGTCTGTTCACCACCGACGGGTGACGGGGCGTTCTGCTGGTCGGGCGCAGGCGGCGTTGCCTGATCCTTAGCCGGCTGGGAATTGTCCTGGGCGGGGGGAGTCGCTGGCTGAGCCGGGGTGCTCTGTTGGGGAGCGGAATCGGTTGCGGGCGCAGTAGGTTGCTGCGGAGCAGGCGGCGGCGCGGCAGGCGAATCCGCTGAGGAAGGCGTGCTCTGTTGCGGTGCGGATTCGGGTGCAGGCGCGGGGGGCGGCTGCGGGGCAGCCTGCGATGAATTCGCGTCCGCAGCATTTGCTGGAGGATTCGCGGACGCAGCAGGGGGCGGGGGCGCGGCAGGCGCATCCGCTGGGGAAGGGGTGCTCTGTTGCGGTGCGGAGTCGGTTGCAGGCGCAGTAGGCTGCTGCGGAGCGGGCTGCGATGAATTCGCGTCCGGCGCAGTTGCCGGAGGAGTCACCTGCGCGGCAGGTGTGTCTTGCTGCGGCTGGGCCGGAGCGGTATTGGGTACCGGTGTGGACTGTTGCGGTGCATTGGAATCGGGCGCTGGGGCAGGCGGATCGGGTGTGGGAGCAGGCTGCTGCGGCGCATCTGCCGTGGGCGCAGGCGGAGCACTCGGCTGGGGCGAGGCATCCGCCGGAGGCGCGGGTTGCGCCGAATTGGTGTCGGGCGCGGATGCAGATGGAGCACTTTGTTGCGGCGTGTCGGTAGCAGGAGAGGATGAGGCAGCCGGCACTGGCGATGCGGTCAGGACGGCTGGAGATAGGACGGCTGGAGATAGTGCGGCTGGAGTGCTAGCGGAAGTCGCGCTGCTCGACGGCGCCGGCGTGACGTGCTGGACGACCGGAGGTTCGGGCTTGGGATCTGGCGGCGTGGGCTTGTTGCTGTCGAGCTCCGGCGTCATGGGGGCGGGCGGCTGGTCGGGTCCGAAGCGATTCTGCTTCGTTCCTTCCTCGAGCAGTGTGCCGTCGCCTTGCGGGGTGGTCGTATCGTCCGGCAGCGGCGCGGCATTCTGATCGCCGGCCGGAGCTGCCTCCGGCGTGACAGGTTCTGGATTGGAGATGCCGGTGTTCTGATCTGATGGGCTATCGCTCGTCGGTGCGGAAGGCTGGTCCGCAGATGCGGCCGCAGCGGGTTTCGCGGTAGTGACCTTTGCCGTCGGAGTGGCGGAGGATATCGCCGCGGAGGCAGGCGAGTTCGCCGGTTGCTGAGCAGGCGCGATGAGCGTGCAGAGTCCCGCGATCAGCAGACCTTGCACAATCGGGCCCATCATAGCTCTTGAGCGATAACCCATGAACAGTGTTCCTCAGCAGCCGTCTGCGCCGGGCGCAGCAGCTATCCCTTCGAACGGGGGAATCAGGTGAAACAGCGGATCGATGGACATCAGCGGGCCAGCACAAAATCAACGGTGGCAGACTGCGTTATGGTTGCGCCGCCACTGGTCGCACTGCCGGTAACTGTGACGGTGTAGATCTTGTAGTTGCTGGGTGCGGCGCAGCCCGAGATACCAGCCGACACCAGCAGCAGAGCGAGAGGCGCCAGCAGCATCCACAGGCGGCGTCGACGACGGCCATCGGCCAGCACTCCCGCGGAACCGAAAAAGCCCAGCGGAAGCAGAGTCCAGGCGAAGAGGGGCGAGCTGCCGCGCGTTGGTTGCAGCGGCGCAGAGCGCAGATCGCTGAAGACGGTGGGCACATTGTTCTTGTCGGCCGTGGCCGTGATGGTCATGGTGGAGGTGCCCTTGCCGCCCGAGGCCAGCGGAACGCTCGCGGGCGCAAAGGCGCACGTCGCTCCCTCCGGCAGGCCGGAGCAGGTGAGCGATACCGGACCGGTGAAGCCGCCGGTCGACATGAGTGTCACGACATAGTTCACCGTGCCGTGGTGATCGATCTCCTGCTCGGGCGGGGTCGCGGCCAGCGTGAAGCTGCCGCCCGAACCGCCACCGCCCTTTGTCGTGATCGTGAGCGTTCCGTTAACGACCCTGATCGCGTAGTTGGAAGCCTTGGTTCCCGGGCCGATGGTGTATGCCGGCTTGATGGGGTAAGCGCCCGCAGGGCTGGAGGTGGTCGCCGTCGTGCTGTACGTGGCTGTGATGGACTGGCCCGGCACGACGTTCACTACTGTGCCGGTGAGCGGCGGATTGGCCGTGTTCACGGGACGAGTCTTGCTGTCGGCCGTGATCGTGACGGGACGGGGCGTCACGGTGAGCCGAATGGTCGAAGTAGACGCAGGATAGTTCGAATCGCCAGAGTAGGAGACTTTGACGATGTAGGTGCCGACATCTTCAAGCGTGGGTAAGGGCGAGCAGGAGACAGCACCGCCCGAAGGCAGTGCCTGTGCAGGGCACAGTGCGGCGCTCGCGATCGAGAAAGTCGCGGTGCCAGTGGGCGCGCTCGGCTGGTTGCCGGTGATCGTAGCGGCCAGCGTGTAAGCGTCGCCATAGACGACGGTGACGGCCGGCGAGGTGATGGTGGCGATAGGCGGCGGTGGCGCGTTGCCGATCAGAGTGACGATCTGCTGCTGCACGACGGAGCTGTCGGTCAGGATGTAATGGCCGACGAACGAGCCGGCGCTCTTCGGATTGAAGAAGAACGAAAGATTGCAGGTGGCGCCGGGCGCGATGCTGTTGCCGCATCCGCTGCCGGCGTCATCGAAAGAGAAGTTGATCGGGTCGTCGAGGGTAGCGTTGGCCAGCGGCTGCAGCACATCGTTGCCGGCGTTCCACAGCGTGGTCGCCCACGGACCGGCAGTCTGTCCGATTTTTACAGTGCCGAAGTTGTGCGTCGGGTCTTTGTAGGTGATCTCGCGCAGGGCGTTGTTGCCGGTATCGGCGATGTAGACATCAGCAGCGCCGTCGATGGCGATCGCCGTGGGCGA